>CANNKR010000148.1 GCA_947504615.1 Gemmatimonadota bacterium
GGCGAGACGCCGACGCGCACCAGCGGTGTTTCGTCCGCGCGCATGGCTTCCACCTTGGCGCGCAGGCCGGCAAGCGACTCCGCCGCCTGCTCAGGCGCCGGGCCAAATACCTCGCGGTACGCGATGCCGCGCGCGCCGAGTTCACGCAGCGCGTCGAATGGCGCCGAGGAATCGCCGGTGTCGGCAAAGGTGGTGATGCCCGCGCGCAGGCCTTCGAGGACGCCGAGGCGGGCGCTGTCGAGCAGGGCCGCCTCGTCGAGCACGTGCCGACGCGCACGGGTAAGCGTGCGCACCCACTCGAAGAACGACAGCTCCTCGAGAAAGCCGCGCATGACGGTGAGTTCAAGGTGCGTGTGCGCGTTGACGAGGCCGGGCATGAGCACGGCGTCGCCCACATCGTCGTCGACGCCCCCGGAGGGCGCATCGGCACGCGCACCCACCCAGACAATCCGATCATCTTCGACGATCACCGTGCCGTCGTCGATGGGCGACGATGCGATCGGCAGCACCCAGCGAGCGTGATAGCGGGTGCGCACGGGGGTCACGGCTTTTTGCCGGGCATTTGGGCGGGCACCTTGCCAGGCAGCTTGCCAGGAGCCGGCACCGCCGAACGCGGGGGCCGCAGATCCGGCACGGGAGTCGGCGGCGGGCCGGCGGCGCGCGGCGCGCACTCGGCCAGCGGTTCAGTGCCCGGAATGAACCACTCGGGGTACGCGTCCTTGGCGGGGCATCCCGGATTGGCGAGGAGACCGGTGAGTTCATCCACCTGGCGCGACACCAGCGATGACGGGCGCGGCCAGTCGGGCGGCGACGGCTTTCGCTGGTACGCCTCGATCATGAACTGCGCCCACGCGGGTGCGGCCAGGCGTCCGCCCTGCGCGTTCGGCATGATCTTCTGCGGCTTGTCGAAGCCCATCCAGACGCCGGCCACGAGGTCGGCCGTGAAGCCGATGAACCAGACGTCGGTGTAATCGTTGGTCGTGCCCGTCTTGCCGCCGGCCGGGAGGTTGAAGCCCGTGTTGGCGACGGCGCCCGCTGCGCTTCCGCGCCGCAGCACGTCCTTCATCATGTCGACCATGAGCCACGATTCCTCGGGCGTCAGCACCTGCTCGCGCGCGATCTCCGCCTTCCACAGGACCTTGCCCTGCGCATCTTCGACGCGGAGGATGCCCACGGGGGCCACGCGCCAGCCAAGATTGGCGAAGGTGGAGTACGCGGCGACCATCTGCAGGGGATAAACATCAGCCGACCCGATGTGGATGGACGGATACTCCGGGATCGGCGACGTGACGCCAAACTTCCGCGCCATGTCCACCACGCTCTGCTCGCCGAGCTCCATCCCCAGCCGGATGGCCGGCATGTTGCGCGACTGGTAGAGCGCGCGCCGCATGATCATCGGGCCTTCGAACTTGAGGTCGTAGTTCTTGGGCTGCCACGTGTCGCCGGCGACCTGCGGAATCTCCACCGGGGCATCTTCGAGCATGTAGGCTGGCGACCGGCCGCTCTGGATGGCCGTGGCGTACACGATGGGCTTGAACGTGGAGCCCGGTTGGCGCAGCGCCTGCGTGGCGCGATTGAATTTGGAGTCATCGTAGTCGCGCCCGCCGACCATGGCACGCACCGAGCCGCTGCGCGGGTCAAGCACGATGAACGCGCCCTGCAGGTAGGGCGTGACGGAGCCCGGCGCCGATTCATCGGCGGCGGCGACCAGCTGTTCGAACGTGCGATGTGGGAACGCGCCGGCCGACCCGCCCTCGATGGCCTTGAGCTGGCGTTCGAGCGCGCGCTCGGCCGCACCCTGCAGTTCGAGGTCGAGCGTCGTGTAGACGCGCATCCCCTCCTCGTAGATGCGGTCGCCGAACTGCGCCTCGAGCTGCTGGCGCACCCATTCCACGTAATACGGCGCGACATCACCCGACGAACCGCCGCCATGCGCGAGGCGCAGCGGATACGCCTTGGCCAGCGATGCGTCGGCGTCGCTGATGGCGCCCTCGCGGCGCATCAGCTCAAGGATCGTGTTGCGACGCTGAATGGCACGTTCGGGAAAACGGCGCGGATCGTACCGGCCGGGGGCCTTGGGGAGCGCGGCGATGGTGGCCGCTTCGGCGAGGTTGATGTCACGCACCGACTTTCCGAAATAGCGCTGGCTCGCCGTCTCGACGCCGTAGGCGCCGCTGCCCAGGTAGATCTGATTGAGGTACAGCTCGAGGATGCGGTCCTTGCTGTACTTCGACTCGATGGCGCGGGCCACCTTGGCTTCGCGGAGCTTGCGCAGGATGGTCTTCTCGCGCGAAAGCTTTTCGGGAAAGACGTTGCGCGCCAGCTGCATGGTGATGGTCGAGAAGCCCTGCGCGAAGCCGCCACGGCGCAGGTTGCTGACGCCGGCGCGGGCCACGCCCCACAGGTCGATGCCGTTGTGCGAGTAGAACCGCCGGTCCTCGGTGATGACGAAGGCCGTGCGCAGCACCTTGGGGATCTGCTCGATGGGCGCGAGCGTACGGCGCTCCAGCCCCAGCTCCGCAACGAAGCGGCCGTCGGCGGCGAAGAGCTTGGACGTCTGCCGGGGGCGGTACTTGTCGAGCGTGCTGATGGACGGGCACTCGCTGCCGCGGCAGACGAGGAGCCAGCCCAGCACGACGAAGCCGACGGAAAACGTGGCGACGAACGCGCTGGCGATAAGGGCGTAGCGGAGAGGCTTGGACATGCGCGGTGGAATCTACATCCTGAACTGCGCGAGGGTGACGGCGGAGCGCCGGCGATGGACGCCCGGCGCCCCGGCCCGGACCTGCGTGGTTCCAGGGACCGTCAGCCGTCTACCGTCCACCGCCGACTCCTGTAGTTTCCATGCATGCCTCGTCTTCTCGTCACCGGCTCATCCGGTCTCATTGGCTCGGAAATGGTCGCCCACTTCGCCGCGCTCGGCTGGAACGTGGACGGCGTGGACAGCAACCAGCGTGCCGTCTTTTTTGGCCCTGGCGGCGACACGCGCTGGATGCAGCGGCAGCTGACCGAGCGGTTCCCCGCCTTCCGCCATCACGAACTCGATGTGCGCGACCGGACCGGCGTCGACGCATTGGTGGCGGAGCGCCGCCCCGACGCGATCGTGCACACGGCGGCCCAGCCCAGCCACGACCGGGCGGCCGCCATTCCGTTCGACGACTTCGATACGAACGCCGTGGGTACGCTCAACCTGCTGGAGGCCGCGCGGCGGCATGTGCCCGAGGCGCCCTTCGTGCACTTCAGCACGAACAAGGTGTACGGCGATGCACCCAACGAGCTGCGGCTGACGGAGCTCGAGACGCGCTGGGACTACGCCGACGCCGAGTACGCGCACGGCATCGCGGAAACCTTCCGCATCGACCAGTCGACGCACTCGCTGTTCGGCGCATCCAAGGTGTCGGCGGACGTGCTGGTGCAGGAGTACGGGCGCTACTTCGGCATGAAGACCTGTGCGCTGCGCGGCGGCTGCCTGACCGGCCCCAGCCACGCGGGGGTGGAGTTGCACGGCTTCCTGAGCTACCTGGTGAAGGTGAACGTCGAGGAGCGTGTGTACCGCGTGTACGGCTACAAGGGCAAGCAGGTGCGCGACAACATCCACGCGCGTGACGTGGCCAAGTTCGCCGAGGCGTTCATCGCGGCCCCGCGCGTGGGCGAGGTGTACAATCTCGGCGGCGGCAAGGGGAACGCCTGCTCGATCCTCGAGGCGTTCGAGATGGTGAGCGCGCGCACGGGGAAACCGATGCAGTTCGAGTATGACCCCACCAACCGCATCGGCGATCATATCTGCTACTACAGCGACCTGCGCAAGATGATGGCGCACTATCCCACCTGGTCGATTACCGCGCCACTCGCCACGATCTTCGACGAGATCGTGGAGGCCTGGCAGCAGCGGCTGGCGTGAGCGAGACGCCACTGCGCGTCCTGCTGGTCACCGATGCCGACCTCACGGTCGGAAGCCGCGGCGCAGGGCGAACCCTGTCCAACCTGTTCTCGCACTATCCGGCGGACGCGCTGCTGGCGATCAGCGGCTGCAGCACGGCGCCCTACGTCATGGAAGGCGGCCATCGAGTGCTGGCGGGTGCGCCGGGACTCCCCGGCCGGGTGGTCGATCCGCTGCGTCGTGTGGTCGGCGATCTCGACGCCGCATGGGCGCGCAGGCGGCCGTTGCCTGAGCCGCAGGTCATCACGGACTTCGATCCGCAGCTCATGCTCGCCGTGCCAACGGGCTCCGTCGGGGTGGCGCTCGCCGAGCGATGCCGGTCGGCCGTGCCGCTGGTGACGTACCTGATGGACGACTGGCTCTCCCACGCCTCGGGCGCCGGGTTCGTCTTCGACACGCCGCGACGCGGCCGTGCCCTGCTGCGGGAATCGGCGGGATGGCTCGCGGTCTCGCCCTACCTGCTGGATGCGATGCGCAGCGACCTCGGCGTCGACCGGCCATCGCTCGTCGTCCACAACCCCGTGTCGCTCGATTGCGGCGAACTGGCCGCCCTCGCGTCGGCACGCACCGGACGATTCCGCGTGGCGTACGCCGGGTCGGTCTGGCCGATGCACTGGGACGCAGTCGCCGCGGTGGCACAGGGGGTGCAGCGGCTCCGCGAAGCAGGGACGGACATCGAGTTCGTGTTGTTCACCGACCGCTACTTCTGGGGACTGCACGAAGCGGACTGGCGGCGGTGGGGGGTGGTGGATGGGGGCCTGGTGCCGTACGCCGGACTCGGCGCCGCGCTCGAACAGTGCGACCTGTTGCTCGTGGCCTCGTCATTCGAGGCCTCGCAAGCGCACATGTCGCGGTCGTCGGTGCAGACCAAGGTCACGGACTACATGGCAGCCGGACGGCCGATCCTCTGCTGTGGGCCGCGCGATGCGGCATCCAACCGCCTGTTGCGCGAGCATGACTGCGCGTACGTCACCGAGGACCGGTCCCCCGCCGCCGTGGACGCCATGCTCGGGATGTGCGTGGCCGCACGCGCGGACGGGCCGGCGATGGCGCGACGGGCGTGGGACGTGGTGCGACGGGAGCACGGCATGGACACGGTCACCGCCCGGCTCTACGAGTTCCTGCGGCGGATCGCGACGTCGCCATCCGCCTGAGAATGAGGCCGTGATCGGTACTTGGTACGCCGTACGCCGTCCGTCCATGCTATCTTTTCCCCTATGACCGACTTCCTCTCCGAACTCACCTGGCGCGGACTGCTGTACCAGCAGACCGAGGGCGCCGCCGCGCACTTCGCGGCGGGACCGGTGGCTGGCTACTGCGGCTTCGATCCGACGGCGTCGTCGTTGCACGTGGGGAGCCTGGTGCCGATCATGGGCCTGGTGCACCTGCAGCGCGCCGGCCATCGCCCCGTGGCGCTGGTCGGCGGCGGTACCGGCATGATCGGCGACCCGAGCGGCAAGGCATCGGAGCGCCAGCTGCTGACGATCGGGGAGATCGACGCGAACGTCGCCGGCATCCGCGGTCAGCTCGAGCGCTTTCTCGATTTCTCGGGCGAGCACGCCGCGCGGCTGGTGGATAACGCCGAGTGGCTGCGGGAACTGAAGGCCGTGGAGTTCATGCGCGATGTCGGCAAGCACTTCACGGTCAACCTGATGATGCAGAAGGACTCGGTGAAGTCGCGCATGGACGCGGGCATCTCGTACACCGAGTTCTCGTACATGCTGCTGCAGGCGTACGACTTTGCGGAACTGAACCGCCGCTACGGCGTGACGCTGCAGATTGGCGGCAGCGACCAGTGGGGGAACATCACGGCGGGCACGGAGCTGATCCGGCGCACGCTCCAGCGGGAGGCGCACGGCGTCACGCTACCGTTGGTGACGACGTCGGGCGGCCAGAAGTTCGGCAAGTCAGAAGCGGGCGCGGTCTGGCTCGATGCGGCACGCACGTCGCCCTTCCAGTTCTACCAGTTCTGGGTGAACGTCGACGACGCCGATGCCGTGAAGTACCTGAAGATGTTCACGCTGCTCCCGCGCGACGAGATCGACGCGCTGGAGACCGCGCTGGCGGCCGCACCGCACGAGCGCGCCGCACAGCGGCGACTCGCCACCGAGGTGACGTCCATCGTGCACGGGCGGGACGCGGCGGCGCTGGCCGAGCGCGTGTCGCGCGTGATCTTCGACCGCCGCATCGATGCGCGCGAGCTTGCCGCCGACGTCTTCATCACGCTGGCGGGCGAGATCCCCTGCGCCCGGTTTGCCGCGGCGGCCCCGATCAACGTGCTCGACGCGCTCGAGCGCGCCTTCGGGCTCTCGCGCAGCGCATCGCGCAAGTTGCTGCAGCAGGGCGCGGTGAGCATCAACGGCGAGAAGCTGGGAGCTGACGCGCAGGACATCGACCCGGCCGGCGCCGTGCACGAACGCTGGTTTCTGCTGCGAAAGGGCGCGCGCGACGTGGCCGTGCTGGAGCGCGAAGGCTAGCGCTTTCGCCCGCTGGTGGCGCGCTTCGCCACGGCGGGCTTAGCCACCGCGCGCTTTGCTACCGCGCGCTTGGCCACGGCACGCTTTGCAGGCGCCGCCGGCTCGGCCAGTAATGCCTTGCGGTCCCGCGCCGGGAGATACTTCGCGCCCTCGCGCAGGGTCAGCCCCGAGACGTCGGCACGGTGCGCGCGCAGGAACGCCGCCACCGTCGCGGGATCTTCCTTGCTCACGGCGCGTAGCACCCAGCCAATCGCCTTGCGGATGAAGAACTCCTTCTCACCCAGCATCGGCACGGCCAGCGCGGCGAAGGCGCTGAAGGGCACATCGCCGCGCACGACGGACGGCATCAGCGTCAGGAGCGCCGTGCGGCGCATCCAGAAGTCATCGTCCTGCGCCCAGCGCGCCAGCGCGGGCCGCACGGCATCGACGCGCAGCAGCATCGCCCCCAGCACCTTGATGCTGATCCAGTCGACGTAGGCCCAGCTGCGCGCGTCGCGCAGCAGCAGCTCGAGGAGCGCCAGATCCTCGGCGCCGAGTGCCTCCTCGCGCTGCTCCAGCAGGGCGATGGCCACGGACCGCAACTCGTGCACGTGTGTGCGCCAGAGCGCCTTGACCATGGCGCGCAGCGGTTCGTCATCGACCGCCTTCACCTGCGCAGCCAGCACCTTGCCCGCACGCCGGATGGCCGGCATGTCGGCGCCGAGGAAGTCGAGCTCGCTCTTGAGGTATGCCTTTTCTCCGGCGGCGCGCTCGGCAGTGGCCTGATCAGCCAGCGCGTCGCGCACGGCGCGCACTTCGGCAGCAATGTTCATCGAGGGGCAAGCGCCTCCAGCGCGATATCGAGTTCGGCCGTCGTGTTGTAGAGACTTGGCGAGAGACGAATGCCGCCCTCGCGCACCGTGTGCGACACACTGGCCGCGGACAACCGCGCGCTGGACGCCGCGAGGTCATCGACCGCGATCGACAGCAGTCCGGCGCGGCGCGCCCGCTCAACGGGCGTGATCAGGCGCACATCTTTACGCCCTTCGCACCAGCCCACGACGTGGTCGGCGAGCGATGCCACGTGCGCCTCCACCGCGGCCGGTCCCAGCTCGAGGAACAGGCTGAGCGAGGCGGCCATCGCCTTGAGGTCGTGCATCGGCGCCGTGAAGACCTCGAACTTCCGCGCGTCGGGATAGAACGCGTAGTCGTAATCGAGGAAGCGCGTGAAATCGGCGGAGGCGGGCATCGACAGCCAGCCCACGACCGGCGGGTCGAGTTCCTGCACGAGGTCGCGGCGCACATACGCAAAGCCGGTGCCCCAGGGCGAGAGCAGCCACTTCTGCGCGCCACTCGCGAGGATGTCGATCTGGCACGCCTTCACGTCAATCGTCGCGGGGCCGAGCCCCTGAATGGCATCGACCACGAACCAGATGCCACGCTCCTTGCAGGCGGCGCCGAGGCGGGCAAGGTCGAGTTTGGCGCCGGTGGCGAAGGAGACCCAGCTCACCGTCAACGCGCGCACGTTCGGCCGGTCGAGCGCGGCGATGAGTGCGTCCTCGTCCGGCAGGCGATGCTTCATCGGAACGAGCTCGAGGAAGACACCCTTTGCCTTCTCGAGCCCCATCCACGGGTAGATGTTGGCCGGGAATTCGCCGGCCGATGACACCACGACGTCGCCCGCCTTGAATGGCAGGGCGCGGGCGGCGAGGTTGACCCCCATCGAGGTATTGGTCGTGATGACCATCTCCTCGGGGGCCGCGCCGAGCAACTGCGCGGAGAGGGCGCGTCCCTGCACCACACCATCCCAGAAGTACTCGAAGCCGACGCGCCACACTTCCGCGCGCAGCGCGTTCGCTTCGGCTTGTGCATCGCGCGCACGCTGCGGCAGCGGGCCCGTGGCCGCGTGGTCCAGGTAGATGCGCTCACCGCGCGCCGCCCACGGGAACTCCCGGGCGCGCAGCGCC
>CANNKR010000149.1 GCA_947504615.1 Gemmatimonadota bacterium
GCGCCCCAGATCGCCGGAATCGGCCCGTTCCCCTTCCCCTCCGGGCCATGGCAGACGATGCACTGCTTCTCCCCGAAGAGCTTCGCCCCCGAGGCGGCATCACCCACCAGGGTGTCCTTCATCGAAAGTAGCCCGTTGGTCCCCGCGATCTTCGCACCCACCGGCACGTCGTGCGAGATGAACGCCAGGTACGCCAGGATGTCCACCATCTCCCGGCTGCCCACCGGAATCGCATTGCCGGCCAGCGACCTGGTGAAGCAGTAGTTCACGCGATCGGCCAGCGCGATCACCGCGCCCGACCTCGACATGTACTTGGGAAAGCGCGCCTGCGAGCCGGTCAGCGGCGCCGACGTGGCCTTCAGCCCGTCGTTCTGGTGGCAGCTCGTGCACCGCAGCGACGACGTGGCGAACTGCGGCAGCGACTCCGGCGTGAAACGCAGCAGGTACAATCCCCGCCGGATCGACGCCCCCAGCGAATCCGCCGGAATGTCCTTCTCCGTCGGCGGCTTCCACGCGGCTTCATCGAAGTGCACGGCGCTCACCGCCGCCGTCTGCTTGCCCGTGGACCGTTCGCCCGGTGTGCCACACGCCGCCACGATCGCCACGCACCCCATTGCGCCAGCCAGGCGCAGCGCTGCACTCCACGGTGCCACCATCGATGACTCCTCCGCCCCGAATGTTTCGCTGTTCACCGATACGGTAATATGGAAAGAGCTCCCCGGCAACCTCGTCCAGACGCTCAGGGAATCTGCAGGCCGCGCACCAGCGCCAGGCTGAGTCCGAGCATCAGCGCCAGTGTCAACACGACGGTCGCCCCCACGCGCGCTCCCACGCGCCGCACCGCGGCCAGGTCCACCGCCAGCCCCAGCCCCGCCATCGCCATCACCGTGAGCAGGCGCGCCACCTCGCGCACCGCGTCGCCCGCGGACGCCGGAATGACCCCCAGGGTGCGAAGCGCCGACGTGACCGCGAACCCGATGATGTACCACGGCACGACGCGCCACCAATTCACCCGCGCCGCGCGATGCTCGGTCAGCGACAGCACCAGCACCACGGGCCCCAGCAGCACCACCCGCATCAGTTTCACCAGCATCGCCGTCTGCCCCGCCATCAGGCTCACGGGATACGCGGCCGCGATCACCTGCGGCACGGCGTACACCGTCAGGCCGGCCACCACGCCGTACTGATGGTCGCTGAGCCCGAGCAGCGGGATGAGCGACGGCAGTCCCAGGATCACCAGGACACCGAGCACCGCGGTGAACGCAATCGCCGACGCCACTTCCTCCCGCCGCGCGCCGACCACCGGCGCCGCCGCACTGATCGCCGAGTTGCCGCAGATGGCGTTGCCCACGGCCACCAGCAGTGCGTGCGAACGCGGCAGCCCGAACCAGCGACCGACCATCGTGCCGAACCCGAGCGTCAGCACCACGATGCCGATGACGCCGACCAGAATGGATGGTCCCGCCGCCGCCAGCGCGCGCAGGTCGGAGCCCGCCCCCAGCAGCACGATGGAGCATTCCAGCAGCAGACCCGACGCCACGGCCGCGCCGGGTTCGATGCGCGCCGCACGCGCCGGCGTGCGCACCGCGACCGCACGCATCACCGTGCCAATGACGATCGCCAGCACGATCGCTTCGAGCACCGCGCGTCCCACCCACTGCACCAGCACGCGCTCGGCGCCCCACGCCAGCACCGACACGCCGGCGGCCAGCCACAGCCCCGGAGCGACACTCCGCCGCCCGGTGTCTACGGGCGACGCCCCGGAATTATTCAACGGATGGACTCTACGGTCGGCGCGGCTGCACCAACGCCTGATACACGAGCGTCGGGAAGCGCGTGTTCAGGTCGGTGCGACTTGGCATCGTCTGGTGCATCAGCACCATCACGAGCCCTTCCTTGGGATCCACACGATACAACGTGCCGTACGCGCCGCCCCAGCCATACGAGCCCTCGGTCCCCAGCAGGTTCGCGCCAAACCGGTCGATGGTTTCGAACCCCAGCCCGTAACCCAGCCCATCCGTGGAGTGCAGCGCCCCCACCATGTTGGTGTGCATCAGTTCCGCCGCGCGCGGCGACAGCACCCGCGCGCCGTCCAGCGCGCCCCCGCGGCGGATCATCTCCAGAAACCGCGCGTAGTCGTGAGCGGTGCTCAACAGCCCTGCACCGCCGGCAAAGCTCACCTTGGGCCCATCGACGTAGTCGCCCTGTCCGCGCGGCCCATCCGGCGCACGCTCGACCGTGCCGTCGGCGCGACTCGCGTACACCGCCGCCAGGCGCGCACGCTGCGCCGCGGGGAGGAAGAAACGCGTGTCCGAGAGCCCCAGCGGCTCGGTGATGCGCGTTCTAATGAACGCGTCCAGCGCCAGACCCGACGCCTTCTCCACCACGCAGCCCAGAATGTCGGTGCTGTAGCCGTACACCCACTTCTCGCCGGGCTGCGCCACGAAGGGCAGCGTGCCCAGTCGCGACATCGTCGTGCAGATCGGTTCGCTCTTGTCGGCCGTGTACCAGCCGGAGGCGCCGGCCACCGGGCCAAGGCCGGCAGCCGCATAGAGCGGGGCGACCACCTCGTCCGTGCCATAGGAAATGCCGGACGTGTGCGTCAGCAGGTCGCGAATAGTGATGGCGCGTCGTGCCGGCGCCACCACGCGCCCCGTGTCCGACTTCACCGCTACCGTGCTGCGCGCGAAGGACGGAATGAAGCGGCTCACCGGATCGTTCAGCCCGATCTTTCCTTCCTCTACCAGTGCCATCACCGCCGCGCTGGTGACGCCCTTGGTCTGCGACGCAATGCGAAACACGGCGTCCGTGGTCATGCGCCGCTGCGCCTCACGGTCTGACCAGCCGAACGCCCGCTCGTACACGGGGACGCCGTCCTTCAGGACCAGCGCCACCATGCCCGCCACCTGCGCCGAATCGACGTAGCGCTGCAACACCGTGTCGATGCGTGCGAGCCGTGCCACCGAGAAACCCTCGCGCACCACTTCGTGCGAGGCTGGTCGACCCTGCGGCCGCGCGGATGGGGACCCTTGAGCGCCAGCCCACGTCGCCACCAAGGCAACGCCGGCCGCACCAGTCAGAAAGCGTCCCAGCCCCCTGCTCAAGGTGCTACCGTCTACCGTCCACCGTCTACCGTCTAAAGTCTCGATTACTTGCTCCACGGCGGCACCACATGGTTCGACCGCGCATACGCGATCGTCTGTCCCAGGTGCTCGTGCAGGTGCGTCACCGTCAGCACCATCGCGCGCTGACGGCTCCAGTCCTGCCCGAAGAACTTGATCGTCTCGGTGAGGTTCGTGTCGGTCGTAAGCGCCATGGCCTGGTGCAGATGTTTGAACGAGGCGTCCAGTTCGGTGACGATCTGGTCCTTGGTCAGCGTGCGCGCCTCGAAGGCCGCGCCGCTCGCGAAGTCGCTCGTGATGCCGCTGCCGGCCGGTGCGGCCTTGCCCATGGCAATCGGGATCAGGTAGTTCTCGCCCGCCACGTGCAGGAACACCTCGCCCACCGATCGCACACCGGCGCTGGGCCGCCAGCCGTAGGCGCTCTCGGGAATGGCCTTGGCCAGGTCGACGAACTTCTTCTGCACGTCATTGACGTCGCGATGCATATCGCCCATCAGGCCCTGGGCGGCAAGCGGCGCAGCACAGGCAAGGGACAGGACGAGCAGGAGGGAGCGGGTGCGCATGCCATAGCCTCTGGAGATTGGGGGGTGCGGAAATATTGGTCGGCGCGGCGTGGCATCACAAGTGATCCGGATTTCCCCTGCGCCCCCCCAGCGCGCACCTTGGAATTCGATGCTAGTTTCCCCGCACGTCGGCACTCCCCCAGCATTCATCCATGCCCCTGCGGTCCCGCCTCCCACGTCGGCTTCCCGAGCCGGCGCTCGGTCTCCTGCTCTTCGTCGCAGTGCTCGCGGCGTACGCGCCGGCGCTCGCCGGTGGGTTGCTGTGGGACGATGACGCACACATCACCCGAGGCGTCCTGCAAGGGTGGGACGGCCTGCGCCGCATCTGGTTCGAACTCGGCGCCACCCAGCAGTACTATCCCGTGCTGCACAGCGCCTTCTGGCTGGAACATCAGCTGTGGGGCGAGTCGGTCGTCGGCTATCACCTCGTCAATGTCGCCCTGCACGCGCTCGCCGCCTGCCTCGTGGTGCTCATCTGCCAGCGCCTGGCCATCAAGGGCGCGTGGATCGCCGGCTTCCTCGTGGCGCTGCATCCGGTGAACGTCGAGTCGGTGGCGTGGATCTCGGAACAGAAGAACACGCTGTCGCTGGTCTTCTACCTGCTGGCCGCACTCGCCTGGCTGCGCTTCGACGAACGGCGCGCCCCGCGCGACTACGCCGTGGCCCTCGCCCTCTTCGCGGCGGCGCTCGCCACCAAGACGGTCACCGCCACGCTGCCCTGCGTCCTGCTGGTGCTCGTCTGGTGGCGTCACGGGGCGGTGTCATGGCGGCGCGACGTCATCCCACTGCTGCCCTGGTTCGCGCTCGCGTTCGCGGCCGGCATCACCACCGCGTGGGTGGAGCGCCACCTCATCGGCGCCGCCGGGGCCGAGTTCGAACTGGGCGCACTGCAGCGCCTGCTGGTGGCCGGCCGCGTCGTCTGGCACTACCTCGTCACCTTTGTGTGGCCCGCCCGCCTCGTCTTCACGTACCCCCTGTGGGTCATCGACGCGCACGCGCCATCGGCCTACGCGTACCCGTTGGCGATCCTCGCGCTCACCGCCGGGCTCTGGCGTCTGCGGCACCGGTCACGCGGCCCTCTGGCCGCGTTCCTGATCTTCGTTGGCTCGCTCGTTCCCGTGATGGGCTTCCTGAATGTCTATCCGTTCAGGTATTCGTTCGTCGCGGATCACTTTCAGTATCACGCAAGCGTCGCGCTGTCGGTGCTCGTCGCTGCGGGGATCGCAGCGCTGGCTGAACGCACCACATCCGAGACCGCGCGGCGCGGCGTCACGCTCGCCACGGCCACCCTGCTCCTTGCACTCGGCACGCTGACCTGGCGGCAGGCAGCCAATTATCGCGATGCCGAGACGCTGTATCGCGCGACCATCGCAGGGAATCCCGAGGGCTGGATGGCGCACCATAACCTCGGCCGTCTGCTCTCGCGAAAGCCGGGCGGGCTCAACGACGCCATCGCGCAGTACGAGACGGTGCTGCGCCTCAAGCCCGATCACGCCCGCGCGCACTACAGCCTTGGCGTGGCCCTGCAACGCGTCGGCCGCGCCGCCGAAGCAGTGGCGCACTTCGAGGCCGCCATTCGACTCGAGCCCGCCAACTTCCTGCTCGTCTCCAACGCGCACTACCTGCTCGGCGACATCCTGATCCAGGCGCCGGGGCGGCTCGACGAAGCCATCGCGCATCTTGAGGAAGTCGTCCGGCGCCGACCGCTCATCGCCGAGACGCATTTGCGCCTGGGCGAAGCGCTGCTCGCGGCGAACCGCGTACCGGCGGCCCTCCGCGAGCTGGATGAAGCGCTGCGCCTGCAGCCCGACTACGCCGCGGCGCGAGAAAGCCTGAAGCGGCTGCCCCCTGGTTCTTCGTCATCGAAAAACCCGTAACGACCACCTCGGTGTTGTGCCCGAAGCGCAGGCCGTACGTACCATCGAGCGACTTCAGCTTGCCCGTTCCCACGGCGACGTAGCCGGAAATCCCAACGGGCCGGCCCGACCGTGATGGTCGGGCCGGCCCGTCTCGGGAAATCAGCCGCTACTAGCCGATCTTCGTGACGTTCTCGGCGGCCGGGCCCTTCTGGCCTTCGACAACGTCAAACTCGACGCGCTCGCCTTCGGCGAGCGACTTGAAACCCGAACCCTGAATGGCCGAGTGATGAACGAAGCAATCCTTGGCGCCGCCGTCCGGCGTGATGAAGCCAAAGCCCTTCGCATCGTTGAACCACTTCACTGCACCTTGCGTACGCATGTTCGAACTCCTTGTGGTGTTAAGTCGTCGGAGTCCGGTCATGCCGTACGTCCGCAACTGCCTGGTCAGGAAAAAGGGCATCGCAAGAGCGAAACCCCTGACCAGTAGGACACCCACGCCATGTGCGCGGTTACCCTGATAAGAAAGGTGGGGGATTCCGCTCCAGAAAGCAAATTGGGCCCTCCCGACCCCGGGCCGGTGGGGGACCCTCCCCCCGGTTAATTGCCGATAACCATTGTCAGTTATCCCCCGAAGAATACCACCTCGGCACCTACCACTAAAGAGTGGAGCCCGCGCTCCGACACTCTGAGCATGGATTCATGGATCGGTTCCATGGGTCGCCTCTTTGTCCCTCAAGTGCGCATTGCCCGACAATCACGCGGCAGTGTCTCCTCCCACTCTGGGTTTTCCCCATGCTCAAGGACGTCAAGGTAGGAACGAAGCTGATCGGCGGATTCCTGATGGTCGCCGCGTTGGCTCTCGTCGTCGGACTCGTCGGTATTAACGAAATGTCGACCATCAGCACCACCGCCTTTGAAGTGACGGAAAAGACCGTCCCCCAGATGTCCGCCCTGAACGTCTTTGACGGCAGCCTGCGCGACATCCGGCGCATCCAGGCTGGCGAAGTGCTGGCGAAGACCGACAAGAACGAGAAGCTCGTCGCCCAGTACCAGCGCGAGATGGCCACCATTCGCGACACCGACTACGTGAAGGCCCGCGCGCGCTTTGACAGCGTCCCGCGCTCGCCCGAGGCGGATGGGCTGTGGAAGACCCTCAACAAGGACGCCGACGCGTACCTGGCGACCGTGGCCGACGTGGACCGCTTGATCAACGGGGACAAGCTCGAAGAGGCGGAGGCAGTGTTTCTTGGTCAGTCCAGGGATCTCTTCGGCACCGTGAACAAGGGGCTGGGTGAGTTGGCCGGCAAGGTGGAAGCGACCGCGGGGGTGCGCGAGAAGTCCATCCGCGCGACCAACGCCTCGGGGCGCAACATTCTGCTGGTGACCGTGGTGGCGGCGATGTTGCTGGCCGTCGGCCTCGGGCTCTTCATTTCCCGGTCGCTCACCGCGCCGCTGGCCCAGGTGGCCGAGCGCGTCGAGCGCCTGCAGAGCGTCTGCATCACCGACCTCGAGAAGGGGCTGCAGGCGATGTCACGGGGCGACCTGAGCGTGCATTGCGAGGCGACCACCAAGAAGCTCGTGCTCAACCGTAGCGACGAGATCGGCATCGTGGCCAACAGCGTGGACGGCATCGTCGAAAAGGCGCAGGGCGCCATTGCGTCGTATACCAGCCTGCAGCAGATCGTGCGCGCGCTCATTGGCGAGACGGAGAAGCTGACCGTGGCGGCCCGCGACGGCGCGCTCTCGACCCGCGGCAACGATGCGCAGTTCAAGGGCGCATATCACGACCTGGTGAAGGGCTTCAACTCGACGCTGGACTTGGTGCTCGACCCGGTGAACGATGCGGCCGCGGTGCTGGAGCGCGTGGCCGAGCGCGACCTGACGGCGCGCATCACGGGCGACTACAAGGGCGATCACACGAAGATCAAGGTCGCCCTGAACGGCGCGCTGGATAACCTGCAGCAGGCGTTGAGCGAAGTGTCGTCGGCCAGCGAGCAGGTGGCCGCCGCGGCCGACCAGATCGCGAGCAGCAGCCAGACGCTGGCGCGCGGCGCCAGCGAAGAGGCGAGCACGATCGAGGAAGTGTCGAGCAGCCTGCACGAGATCACGTCGATGGCGCGCACGAGTGCCACGAGTGCCAAGGAAGCGGAGACGCTGGCCCTGGCGGCGAAGACGAGCACGGAAGAGGGGGGCGAGCGGATGCTGGAACTCGCCAGCGCGATGCAGAAGTTGAAGACGTCGAGCGATCAGACGGCGAAGATCGTGAAGACGATCGACGAGATCGCCTTCCAGACGAACCTGCTGGCGCTGAACGCCGCGGTGGAAGCCGCGCGGGCGGGCGACGCGGGCAAGGGCTTTGCGGTGGTGGCCGACGAAGTGCGGGCGCTGTCGATCCGCGCGGCCGAAGCGGCCAAGCAGACGGCGGCCCTCATTGAGGAGTCGGTGGGGCACACGCAGCAGGGCGTGACGGTGACGGCGCAGGTGCAGGCGACGTTTGTGGACATCGCCAAGCGGGCGAGCCGCGTGGGCGAGGTGATGGCGGAGATCTCGGCGGCCAGCGAGCAGCAGACGCTGGGCATCGGGCAGGTGAACACGGCGGTGGAGCAGATGAATGCCGTGACGCAGCAGACGGCGGCGAGCGCGGAAGAGTCGGCGAGCGCGGCGGAAGAACTGACGAGCCAGGCCGCGCAGGTGAAGGGGCTGGTGAACCAGTTCGTGCTGGAGAGCGGCACGCGCGGCGGGTACGTGGCGAGCGCCGCGCATGCGCCCAAGCGGCC
>CANNKR010000150.1 GCA_947504615.1 Gemmatimonadota bacterium
CCCCTCCTGCACCCGCCACCCCGCACCCCATCCCGCTTACCCCCTCCTGCACCCGCCACCCCGCACCCCATCCCGCTTACCCCCTCCTGCACCCGCCACCCCGCACCCCTCACCCCAGCCTTACCCTCCCAGCACCTCTTTCACCCGAGCCCAAAATCCCTTCCCTCGTCCCACCGGCGGCTGTTCTTGCACCTCGGACAACCGCGCCAGCAGCGCCTTCTCTTCGTCCCCTCCCACCCGCGGCGTCCACACCTGCACCCGCACCTGCAGGTCGCCGGTGCCACTCGCATTCACGCGAGGCAGACCGCGCCCGCGCAGCGTGAACACGTGACCGCTCTGCGTCCCCGGTGGTACGTGCAACGGCAGCGCCCCCAGCACCCCTGGCACCTCGATGTCGGCGCCGAGCACCACCTGCGCGTACGTCACCAGGACTTCGGTGAACAGGTCTTCGCCGTCACGCTCGAAGCGTTCGTCATCTTCGACCTCGAACAGCACCAGCACGTCGCCACGTGGTCCACCGCGCACGCCGGAGTTGCCCACCCCGCGCAGGTGCATGTACTGCCCCGTCGAGACGCCGGGAGGAATCTTCAGTGGCAGCTCATGCTCACCGCGCTGGCGCCCCTCGCCACGGCACGACTTGCACGGACGTTCGATCATCGTCCCCTCGCCGCCGCACGTCGGGCAGGGCGCGACGCTGACGAAGTTGCCGAAGAACGACCGCTGTGCGCGGCGCACCTCGCCCTGCCCACTACAGGTCACGCACCGCGTCGCCTTCGTCCCCGCCTCGGCGCCGCCGCCTCCACACTTCGCGCACGGATCCAGCAGCTTCAGCTTCACCGTGCGTTCAATGCCCGTGGCCACCTCGGCCAGCGACAGCGCCACCTCGATCTTCACGTCGGCGCCCGCGTGCGGCCCCGTCTGCGGACGCTGCGCGCCGCCGAACAGGTCGCCGAAACCGAAGTCCTTCATGAAGATGTTCAGCGCTTCGGACAGGTCCACGTGGTGATAGCCGCCGCCACCGCCACCGCCCTTCAAGCCGGCTTCGCCGTACCGGTCGTACGTCGCGCGCTTCTGCGGGTCCTTCAGCACGTCGTACGCCTCGATGACCGCCTTGAACTGCTCCTCCGCCTCTTTGGAGCCTCCATTGCGATCCGGGTGGTACTTCATCGCCAGCTTGCGATATGCCTGCTTGATGTCGTCGTCGCTGGCCGTGCGTTCGAGGTCCAGCACCTGATAGAAATCAGCCATTCGGTTGTGCCACCGCCACTCGGGAAAGTACGCAGCCGGCTCCCACGTTCACGCCATCGAAGGGTAAGCAACACGCGTACGAAAGAACCGTGCCCGCCCCGTGCGATTGCACGTGGCGCCAGTTGAAACCAAAGACCTTCATGCCGTGTTCCGGGAAGCGAGTACATCCAGTATCCGACGCTTCACCCGACGGAGGTACCTCCGCACCGCACGCCCTGCTGCCGAACCCGTAATCCGATGCTCCAGCCGCACCCACCGTAGTTCCTGGGCGCGATCGCGTCGCACCGCATCGGGATGCTTCAAGGGAAACCCCATCGGCCACGTGCCATGCGGGGAAAGCGCCGGCACTGTCGGAGTGTTGGTCGCCCCCACGCCGAACCCGAGGTTCTCCACCAGATTCTGACGCGGAATCACCGTAAGCGCGTCTTTCTGCCACGCCAGAAGCAGAAGCTGCGCATCCCAAATGCTGGGCAACCCCGCAAACACGTCATCCATCCAGGGACAGAAGGCCTCGCGCTCCTCCGATCGCTTCTGCCGCCAAGCCGGGCTGGCACGGAAAGTGGGCCATGCCGACATGTGAAAATCGTAGCCGTACCACGCACGACGCCACGACGCCCATCCCCAACTGCGCGGGTACGCCGAGAACCAGTAACTCTCCACCGTCGCGGTGGATTCACCGAATGCGTTGTAGCCGCTGATCGTCAGCACCCGTTCATCCGTCCGATAACGCTCCAGCAACTCATCGCAGTACCGAAAGAACGTCGAATCCGGCAGGATGTCGTCCTCGAGGAAGATCGCTTCTTCGGTCCGAGCAAACACCCACTCGATGCCACTCGAGACACGCAGGCCACACCCCATATTCTCGTCGCTGTAGTTCCGCTCGACCTCGCACGGCCAGTCCACCTCGCTCAGGATTTGACGTACCGCCGCACACCGGTCGGCCTCACCCGGGCGATCGGCACGCGGCCCATCGCACACCAGAAACAGCCGCGACGGACGCGCCGCACGAATGGTCGCAAACACCCGCGACGTGAGCTCCGGCCGGTTGAACGCAAACAGCACAACCGGGGCGCGCAGCGCACCCTTCGCCCCAAGCCCCTCACTCACGTCAGTACGTCCGCCACCAGCTGGCTCGCCGTCCGCACCACCGCGATCACCTTCTCATACGGCATGCGCGTGGGGCCGATCACGCCGATCACCCCGTTCAGTGCCCCGGCGCGATACTCCGCCGTCACCACCGTCAGCCCGCCCAGCAACGCGTTGTCATGCTCGGCGCCAATCGTGATCGACATGCCACCAATGGATGACCGCTTCCGCAGCAGCGTCGCGAGTTGCGTCCCCTGGTCGGTGAGCTCGATCAGCTTGCGCATGGCATCGCCACTCGCAAACTCCGGCTTCTCGGCTAGCACCGACGCCTGCCCCAGCACCACGCTCTCCTCCCCGCTCGACGGCAGGTCAAACAGCGTCCCGCCCTCCTGCACGAAGATGTTGAGCAAGTCCCCGCCCTCCGCCGACGTCTGCGCGTCCCGCAGGCGCATCCCCATCGACTGGCGAATCTCGTGCAGGCTCATCCCCGCCAGGCGCTCGTTCAGCACCAGCTGCACCTCGGTAAGCACGTTGTCGGCAATCTCGCCGCGCACTTCAATGAAGACGGTGCGCACCGTACCGCCCTGCAGCGTGAGCACCAGCAGCAGTTTCTCGCTCGACACGCGCACCACTTCCAGGCGCTGCAGCATGATGGCATCCAGGCGAGGGCCCAAGGCCATGCCCAGTTCCTGCGTGAGGACGCCCAAGGACTGCGCCGTCCGACGCAAAATGGCTTCGATCGCCGAACCGCCCGGAACAATGCCGCCCACCAGTCGCTCGCGATCCGCAAACGCTAGTTCGGGCACGTGCATCAGTGAGTCGACGTACGTGCGGTACGCCTTGTCAGTCGGGACGCGCCCAGCGGACGTGTGCGGATGCGACAGGAATCCCTTCTCCTCGAGATCCGCCATCGTGTTCCGAATGGTCGCCGGCGAGGCACCCAGCCGGAACCGACGCGTCAGCGAACGCGACCCCGCCGGCTCGGCGGTTTCGACGTACGACCGGATCACGGCCTCGAGAACTCGACGTTCCCGTTCGGAAAGTTCCGAAAGCGACATAAGTTCAATAATACTAATGACTTCAGCGTGACGTCAATGCGGCAGCCAACGCATCGAGCCGCAGCCACCCCGTGGCCGAGAGTACCAACGCGTCCCCCCGTCGCTCCGCCCACCCCGCGTCAATCCAACGCGCCGCGAACCGGAACTCTTCCTCCGTGGCGGCCAATCCGCTGGTCGTCCGAAGCCCCAAATACACCCGTTCCGCCGCCCGCTCAGCCGGCCCGATGTCCTCGTCCCCTTCCATGGGATCGCGCCCGGCCGACGTCAAATCGACCCAACGGGCGTACTCCCGGGCATTCCAGCGCCTCCGCCGACCATCAAACCCGTGCGCCGACGGCCCCAACCCGAGGTACGGAACCCCCTGCCAGTACGACGAGTTGTGCACCGCCTCCATCCCCGGTTTGCCATAATTGGAGACTTCATAATGAAGGTATCCAGCCGAGCGGAGCCTCGAATCGGCCTCCAGGAACTCGGCTTCATACCGTTCCTCAGGAGACTCCAGCGCCTCCCCACGAGCCTTCCAACGCCCCAACGGCGTGTGCGGTTCGATGGTCAAACCATAGACGGAGAGGTGCCCAGGACTCAGTGAAAGTGCCAAATCAAGGTCACGGGACCAGTCTCTATTGAGCGATTCAGGCACCGAAAAGATCAAATCGATGGAGTGATTTGACACTCCCTCGCCGTTCAATATCTGGACAGCGGCCGCAATCTGGGTAGCGCTGTGCGTCCGATGCATCCACGCAAGGACGGCGTCATCAAACGATTGAACTCCCAGGGAAACTCTGTTTACTCCCCCGCGCACCCACTCCCGCACCACGGCCGGGGTGATGTCTTCTGGATTGGCCTCGACCGTCACCTCGCCCAGGTCGGCTAGGGAGACCATTGCCGTGTTGGCAACCAGTTTTGTGATAGCTCCAATTCCGGTCCCAAGCTTGCTCGGGGTACCTCCGCCGAAGTAGAGCGATCGAAGCGGCCCGGAAGAGGCCCCAATTCGGCGTGTTACCAATTCTGCCGTAATGGCGTCTATGAACTGAGTGACAGGAACTTCCCGCCGAACGGCGATCGCGAAGTCACAGTACGAGCAGCGCCGGCCACAGAACGGAACGTGGATGTACACGTGTCCTGGACACGGCCTGGCTGGATTTGGTTCGAGGCTCAAGTGGTTTGCAGGAAGATTGGACGGTGGGGCAGGATGACGCCCATCAGGTGCGCCAGGGATCGGCAGAGCACCCAATAAATCCAAACAAGACGGCCATCAACGAGTTGAGAATCACTTAATGTAGATTCTCAATCTATTTATTTATAAAAGCTTACGATGTTTATCTAGAAACTGCATTATGTAGCTCGTGGAGAGTTCCGCCAAGGCAACCGGCACTCTCTTCCTGTCCCAAAACACTGCAGTCGGTCGCTTCTAAGGGCCAGACCCCTAGCGCAGCCCGCGACATCCAGGGTCCATCTGTGGCCTTCCGTGGCAAAAGGACACGCCCCCGCCGCGGCTGAAGCTCGCTTGCTAGAGGCGCCGACTCACCCGCCCGTCCGAACCCAGCCAGACCCTGCCCTTCAGTTCAAGCGATGTCAGCACTATCCCGGCTTGCCGTACTGGCAGTTGGCTGGCTCCTGCTACTTCATCCAGATACGCCCCGCTCGATGGCACTGCTGCCAGAACATCGGCCTCCAATGGCTCCAAATCATCGGTCGGCGGGAGCGAGGACGCGTGCACGCCCATCAGGGAGAGGGCGTCCTCGACCGTCGGAATCACCTGACCGCCGGCGCCGAGTAGCCAGTTGGTGCCCGCGCTCTGGGGGCTGTCGATCGGGCCCGGGACGGCGGCGACGGTTCGGCCCAATCCCAGGGCGTGCTCCACCGTGTTCATTGCGCCCGACTTGTGCGGGGCCTCAACCACGATCACCACGCGGGCGAGGGCGGCAATGATCCGGTTCCGTAAAGGGAAGCTCCCGAGGTGTGCGCGGGACCCAGGCCCCTGTTCGGCGATGACCGCCCCGTGGCAAGCGATTGCCTCGTGCAGGGCGCGGTGCCCCGCCGGGTAAGGAACATCCACGCCGGTACCCAGCACGGCGACGGTCCTCCCGCCGGCCCGGAGTGCCCCCCGATGGGCCGCAGCGTCAATGCCCCGGGCCAGGCCGCTCACGACCGGCACCCCTGCTGCCGCGAAGGCCTCGCCCAGCCGGTCGGCTACCCGCTCGCCGTAGGCCGTGGCATTTCGGGTCCCTACGATGGCCACCAGCCCCAGCGGGGCCGTCAGGAGCTCCGCGTTGCCCATCAGGTGCAGTTGCGCCGGGGGCGTCGGCAGATCACCCAGGGATGCGGGCCAGGCGGGGTCGGAGCGGTGGATAATCTGGATGGCGGGAAGCATGGGTGGTCCCCGGTAGGTCCTGTTTCGCCTAAAGAATGCCGCCATACGCGCTAGGCCCCGCCCCGTCCCCCCTCACCTGCACCCGCCACCCCGCACCCCTAACCCTCTCACTCCCCTAACCTGCACCCGCCACCCCGAACCCAAACCCCGACTACTTGCCACTCAAACCCCAGCCGCAGCCTTCTTGATCTCCAAAATCCTCTTCCACCACTCGTTTTTCAGCTCGTCCAGCCCCAGCCGAGCCGGCGCCGAGATCGAGTAGATGCCGAAAGCGCCGGGGGCGTTGAGTTCCGGGATCATCTGTTCACCCCAGAGGTCCAGCTTCGAGAAGACCACGCAGTGCGGCTTGGCGGCCAGTTCCGGCGAATACGCCGCGATTTCGGCGCGCAACTTGTCGTATTCTGTCTGCCATTCCATGACGTCGATCGGGAGCAGGAAGGCCAGGATCCGCGTGCGTTCGATGTGCCGCAGGAACTGCAGTCCCAGCCCTTTGCCTTCGTGCGCCCCTTCGATGATGCCCGGGATGTCGGCCACCACGAAGGTGCGGTGGTCGCTGAGTTGCACCACGCCCAGGTTGGGCTGCAAGGTCGTGAACGGGTAGTCGGCGATCTTCGGACGCGCTGCAGAGATCACCGAGAGCAGCGTCGACTTGCCCGCGTTCGGTTGCCCCACCAGTCCCACGTCGGCGATGAGCTTCAGTTCGAGCTCGAGCGAGAACAGCTCCCCTTCCTCGCCCGGCTGCCATTCGCGCGGACTCTGGTGCGTGGCGGTGGCGAAGAAGGCGTTTCCCTTGCCTCCGCGTCCCCCCTTGGCGACGATGATTTCGTCGCCGTGGTTGAGGATTTCGCCCAGCACTTCACCCGTGTCGGAGTTCTTGATCACCGTCCCCGCGGGAACCGGCAGCACCACATCGTCGCCCGACTTCCCGGACTTGTTGGAGCCCATGCCGTTCTCGCCGCGCTCCGCCTTCCACGAGTCGCGGTACGTGAAGTCCAGCAGGGTGGCCAGGTTGGTGTCGCAGCGCACGATGACGTCGCCGCCGCTCCCCCCCTCGCCGCCGTCCGGCCCACCCATCGGGACGAACTTCTCCCGGCGGAACGAGGAGCACCCCGCCCCACCGGTGCCGGCTTCGACTTTCACTACCACGCGATCGATGAACATTGAATACTCTATGAAAAGAAGCTGTCCGCTACCGTCTACCATCTACCGTCTACCGTCTACCGTCTACCGTCCACCGTCTACCGTCTTGTTTCTACCCTTCGCCCGCGCGAGATGCGCGGCATCCACCACCCCGTCCAGCGCGTCCAGCGCCAACGCGATGACGTCGTCCGGCACGCCGACATTTCGCGCCCCGTGCAAATGCGAGTGCAGTTGCCGATCCTGACCCGTCGCCACGCACGCAGCCACAGTGCAGAGTTCGCGACGCCCCAGGTCCAACCCCGGCCGGCTCAGCACCTTCCCATATCCTTCCACGATCATCCAGTCATCCAGCTCGGGATGCAACTGGGTGATGTTGTGCCGCAGTTTGTCGAAATGTTTGCCATAGACCCGCGCGCAGGTGGCTTCCCCCAGCGCCCGATAGTCAATGGTCCCCTCGCCCCGCCCACCCCTCGTCCCCCCATCCTGCACCCCCAACCCCGCACCCACCCCCACCCCCGCCATCCGGTATTCCCTCATGGCGTTGAGCGCCCGCGGAAATCCAGCAAACAGGTACGACTGCAGGATCATCTCCTCCACCCAGAGCGCGCTGACCCCCGCCCCCTGCGTTTCCAACACCCCCTCCCGAACGTCTAATTCGGAACCAGCCGCAATGCGCGCGGCCAGCCGAACGAGCGCGCGGGTCTCGGCGTCGAACGCGAAGATAGCAGTCCTGTCAGCGCTGTCCGTCATCGAAACAATCCCGTCCGTATCGGGTAATCGCATCGGGGAGACCGTGGATCGAACCGTCGCCGCTCGGCGGGCGCACATACTGTTTCTCGGGCCGTCCGCCCCTTAAGATACACCGTTCACACGCAGACCTGACCGACCCCTATGAAACTGACTCGATTTTCCCTGCTTGCCGTCCTGACCCTTGCCGCCTGTGGCGGTGACAAGGTCCAGCCCGCCGACTCCAGCGCCGCCGTCGCCACGATGACGCCCCAGGAGCGGGAAGCCAAGGCCGCTGAGGAGTACAAGGCGCGCCAGAAGGCGTTCGCCGACTCCGTGCTGCAGACCGTCGCCCCGACCACCAAGGTCGTGGAAAAACTCGGCAAGGGCTACGCGGTGGGTTCGCTGGCCATGCGCGATTCGCTGGTCAGTTTCATCGGCAAGACGCCCAAGTGCTACGTGGACGGCAAGGACGTCGATCCGTATCTCGCCGGCACCGTGTCGTTCTTCGTGCACATGAGCGTTGTCGGCTCTGACGTCGTGCGCGTGCAGGAAAGCCAGTGGACCTCGCAGGCCGGAAACATCACCGACAAGTGCTTCAACGA
>CANNKR010000151.1 GCA_947504615.1 Gemmatimonadota bacterium
AATCCATGATGATCGGCCACCCTTCGTCGTCGAGCATGATGTTGGCCGGCTTCACGTCGCGATGTACCACGCCCCGCTTGTGCGCGTAGGCCAGCGCGCCGCCCACCTGCACCAGCAGCGACTGCACGGTGCCGAACGGCAACGATCCCTTCTCCTGAAGCACTGTCTCGAGCGACTTCCCCTCCACGAACTGCATCACGAAGAACAGCAGTCCCTCGGCTTCACGCACCGCGTGAATGGGGATGATCTGCGGATGCGACAGGGCCGCCACCGTCCGCGCTTCCTGCTTGAACCGCTCCACGGCCACGTCGTCGGCGAGCAGCAGCGCGGGCGACATCACCTTGATGGCCACCTTGCGCCCGAGGGCCAGATCGAGCGCCAGGAAGACCGACGCCATGCCGCCGGTGCCGAGTTCGTGCTGGATCTCGAACTCGTTGACCGTGGCCATCCGCAACCGGTCCACCAGTTCCTGCTGCGCCTTGGCGCGCACCGATGGCCGCGGCACGGGCATCGGCAGCGGACTCAAGGTCACCGGCGTGCCGCACTGCGCGCAGAATCGCGTGCCGGCGCTGACCGGTTCCGAGCAGGAAGGGCAGAGGATATGGTCGTTCATGGGCTGGGGGCGTGCTCGCGCCCCCCGCCCTGTGCGGGGAGGCGCGACTCAGAATTGAGTGTCGGCCGGTGCCCCCGAAAAAACACAATGCGGCGGAGGCCACAATGGCCTCCGCCGCATGCATCACTCACGGTGCCGTGCGCCTAGTGCTCGGCCGCTGCCGAAGCCGGTGCGTCGGGCTTCAGGTAGGTCGCCAAATGGACCCGGTATGCGACCGTGTTGGCCACGATCGCCAGGATGATAATGAAGGCGGCCACGCCCCAGCCCTGCGACGACGGCGACACCTGCTGCGAGTTTGACATCAGCGTTCTCCGGTTCAGTACTGCAATTCTAGCCACCTAGTCGGTTCCAGCGCAACGCGGCTCTGGCCCCAGCCCCCCGCCACCGGCCATCTTGACGGCATGCCTGAGATCCGATCCGCCTCGCTTACCGTCCCCCGGACCGCACGTTATGCGGCCTTCGGTCCTCCCCCCGCGTCGGCCAGCGAGTGGTGGATCGTCTTCCACGGCTACGGCCAGCTGGCGGCGGACTTCGTGGCCCAGTGCAGCGCCCTCGACGACGGACACCGCCTGGTGGTCGCGCCGGAAGCGTTGTCGCGGTACTACGAACCGGGGACCGCCACCTCGCCTGCCGCGGCCCGCGTGGGGGCGTCGTGGATGACGCGCGAGGATCGCGAGCACGAGATCGTCGACTACGTGCGCTACCTCGACCTGCTGGTGGAGTCGCTGGGGGCGGGGCTCGCGGCGCTGCCGCCGATTCACGTCCTGGGTTTTTCGCAGGGGACCGCCACGGCGTCGCGCTGGGTGGCGTCGGGCAGCCGGCCGATCGCGCGGTTTGTCTGCTGGGGCGGCGTGATTGCTCCGGAACTCGATCTCACCTCACCGGCCGCCCCGCTGCGCAACACGCGCGTGCACCTGGTGATCGGCACGCGCGACCAGTTCGCGACCCCCGACGTGGTCGCCCGGGAACAGTCGCGGCTGGCCGCGATTTCCTTTGCCTATGAGGGGCACACCTTCGAGGGCGGGCACCGGCTCGATAACGCGACGCTGGCGTCGATCGCGGGGTCGTAGCAACGCGGGGACCGTGTTCTTTTAACACGGAGACCGGAGGGGCGCGGAGGGCCACGGAGTACGGCCACTGCTTTCTTGGGGGCCTGTGCGGACGGTACCGTCCGCCGAGCCCCTTTGAATTTTTATTGCAGTCCTCCGTGGCCCTCTGTGTTCCTCGTGTTCCTCCGTGTTGAATAACGAATCCCAGCCGAAGGTTCGGTTTCTTTCAACACGGAGACCGGAGGTAACGGAGGGCCACGGAGTACGGCAACTGCTTTTCTTGGGGGCCTGTGCGGACGGTACCGTCCGCCGAGCCCCTTTGAAGTTTTGTTGCAGTACTCTGTGGCCCTCCGTGGCCCTCGTCTTCCTCCGTGTTGAACAAAACACAAATCCCAGCCGAAGGTTCGGTTTCTTTCAACACGGAGACCGGAGGTAACGGAGGGCCACGGAGTACATCAACAGCAACTGCTTCAAGGGGGCGTGGTGGACAATTCTGTCCGCCACACCCCCATTAAATTTGTTCTATTGTAGTCCTCCGTGGCCCTCTGTGTTCCTCGTGTTCCTCCGTGTTGAAAAAACAGAGCCAGAACTCAGTCCTTCCCCCGGATCCGTCGCACGTCGCGCCGGTCCTTCTTGGACTCCGTCCACGAGGCCTGCGGGTTGAAGGCGCTCGCGGCCTTCAGTTGCGCCGACAGCTTTGCGCGCGCGGCCAGCGACTCCGCCGTCTCCTCGTACATCAGCACCGCGTCCGTGGCCGGGCCACGCCGCGGGTTCAGCGTCCGCACATGGATCACGTGCTCGTACGGCCCCAGGCGCAGGCGCAACTCGTCGCCCACCCGCACGTCGCGCGCGGGCTTGGGCCGATCGCCGTTGCACAGCACCTTGCCCCCTTCGATGGCTTCCACGGCCAGCGCGCGCGTCTTGAAGAAGCGCGCCGCCCAGAGCCATTTGTCGAGGCGGACGGGGTCGCTGGTGGAGGCGTTGTCGGGGTGGCCGGAGTGCTTGTTCATGTGCCTGTCAGAGGGAAAACCTATAACCTACTTCCGCCCGGTCTTCTTGGTGGCAGGCCGCTTCTTGGCTGCGCTGGCGCCCCTGCCCTTGGTGGACTTCGCGCGACTTTGGGGCACAGGAGGGGCAGCAACCGTGAGCAGCGTTGCCCCCACGGCTGTGAGTGCTGCACGATTCCGCTTCCTCGTCTCCTTCGTTCTCCAATATCGCTCTGTGGTTGCTATCGACTTGTGCCCCATAAGCGTCGCGATGTCCCGCGGCGGAACGTCTGCATCTGCCAGGCGTGAGCCGTAGGTGTGGCGCAGGGAGTGGATTGTAGCCTTCACATTCGCGTCCCGGCACGCCTTGGCCCATTTCTTGGCGAGTCTATGATAGCCCGCGCGCCAGGCGTCTGCAGATTCGCTGGGACCCTTGGCGCGCCATTCCTCTGACCAGAGGTGCCATCCGTCGCTGGCGGCCACCACACGCCGGAGGAGCTTCAGGAGACCATCCGGTATCGGGACCTCGCGGGCCGAGCTATCGGTCTTCAGGCGGCGGTCTGTGTGCGGCTGGATGACGACGATGCCCTCCTGGAAGTCGATGTCCCTGACCCGCAGAAAGAGGCACTCGGTGATACGAAGCCCGAGGCCGAGGGTTACCTCGAAGATCGACCAGATCTCTCGTTCCGCTTCGCGTCGAATCCCGCCGTCCCGATTCAGTACGCGGTTGAAGTGCAATGATCCAGCAGAGTCCCCGGGCCATTCGGTTGGCTCGGGGACTTCTTGCTGGCAGCCGCATGGCATCCACGAGGCGCGCTTTGGACGGTGGCACTTCGGCCAGCCTGGCGCGCCCTTTCGTCTGGAGCCGACACGAGCCAGACTACTGACGGTGGCGCGCGGTGAATGCCGCAGACGCAGCCCAGGTTCAGCGGGGGAATGATGTGCAACAACGGTCGTCGTGAAATCGGTGGAGCGCTGCTCCTGGCGCTCGTCGCCACCATTGCCGGCTGGCCAGCCGCCGTCAAAGCGCAGCGAGAGGACGAGACGCTGCGCAGTGGCGAGAAGATCTCGACCCGGACGCTGCAGCCGCCCCTCGCGTTGCAGAACGTCGCTACGACGCTGCGCACGATGGGCCGAGCCGACCTGGCCTCCCGGCTGATTCGCGACTACGGCACCGCCAAGGTGCGATTGGGCGATCCCGGCAGCCGTGCCACCACCAGTCCGCCGATCATCGTGCCGCTGGTCACGAATCGCCGTGACAACATCATGACGCTGGACAAGAAGCAGTTGACCACGCAGTGCGACACCAAGGGGACCGACCGCAATGCGGTGACGGACGGCACACTGGGCTGGGCGCTGACCGTCGTGCATGAGTACGTGCACATGGAGCAGGACAACCCCACGCAGACGGCGCGCTTCGAGAATGCGGGATGGCGGGAGGCGGTGCACGAGAACCAGAGCTGGATGCGCAGCGTGATGAGCAAGGTGTCGGAGGCGGAGCGGATGCCCAACAGCGCCGCGAAGGTTGCGCGCCTGCGTGAGCTGAGCCGACAGCTCGAACTCCTGCGGGTGGTGCACCAGGCCACGATCAACGACCTCAAGGAGGAGATCGCCGCCGGGCACGTGGGGGCCGGTCAGGAATGGCCCACGATCGAGGCCGGCACCAGTGCCGATCTCAACGGCGTGGTGGCCTCCGCCAACACCCTGGTGGCCGCGAACATCAAGAACACGCGCGACACCATCGCGCGGATCGAACGGGAACTAGCGGGCACCGCAGCCGGTGCGCGATCCAAGCCTGCGCCGAGTCAGAAGCCCCAGCCGGCCCCGCCGCCAAAGGCGGAGTTACCCGCGCTGCAAACAGCGGGACGCTGGGTGCTGGAGACGAAGCCGATCTATACCCGCCCGGCGGATGCGGCAACCGTGACAGGCATCGTGACGACGAGCACCGGGTTCCGCGGAACCGTCGCGATGAACGATGGGCCCTCTGAACTCTGGGCGACGTTCACACCGCCCCCCTCCTCCCTAAAGCCCGGGGAGGTGCTGACGATCGACCTGAGCACCAACTACGACATTCAAATCGACATCTCCACTTACCATGGATGGGGCATCCATAAGAAGCGCGCGTTGAACAATGGAGCGCGGAGCGCGACAGTCTCCGAGCGCCTCGCCCTGCCGATGCCGCCCTACGAGCGAAGGAACAACGAAACGGTCGACATCACGATCGACGCGCAGGTACGCGGGGGCTGGTGGATGGCCTACTGGCAATATGTGTACAAATGGGAGCCGACCGCGCCGTGAGTCGGCTGCCCTCGTGAGCCGTGAGGTTGGTCCCGTTTGGAGACGGGTCAGAATTCGCAGGGCGCCGTTGCTGTTCATTGCGCCCCGGACGCCGTAGATTAGCAACGGCCCCCCGAGGTCACCGCTTAACCCTGAGGGAGGTCGCATGCAGCGCAGCATGGTCCCGGCACGTCGCGTTCTGATGCGGGCCGTCGCCCTGACGTTCACCGTCGCAACTGTTGCCGCCGCGCAGGTGGTCATCGCCCCCAAGCCGGGTACGCCGCAAGCAGCGGCGGTCACCCCGCCGAAGCTCGCGGGCGCAGTGGCCGATGGCCAGATCGCCAACGTCCGCACAGCCACAGCCCTTCCGTGGCGCATGAACACCACGGTCTCCATCCAGTGGGACTGGCCGGGATTCGACGGTCGCCAGGCCGACGTGACGATCTGGCAGGCCACGCCGCAAGGGCCCGTGCTCGCCGCCACCGTCGTCTCGGCGTGGACGCAGCGGCAGGCATCGTGGATCGTCCCCGACAAACTCTGGCCGCTCAACCAGTACACCGTCAAGGTCGCCAGCACGGCGAATCCCAAGAACAGCGCGGAGCTTCCCATCCCCATCGACTGGACGATTGTGACGATCACGTCACCAAAGACGGGCCAGGTAATGCTTCCGGGTTCGACCCAGACGGTAGCATGGACTTTTCAGGGCAAGCCGGGTCAACTGAGGTTCTCATACCTGCTCTCCGCTCCCGCGCAAAATCCGAACCCCTTCAGGTCCGTACCGGGGGGTCAGGGTGGCGTGGGCTCGTTCACGTTTACCATGCCGGGCTATGCGCCCGAAGGGCGCTACTCGTTCCTTGTCGAGGGACCCGGCGTCAAGACGGCCAATGTGTTTGGCGTCTTCTACGCCAAACCGCTCCGCATCGTCGACCCGCTTGCCAACAGCTCGAAAGGCGCGGGCTATGATGAGTTCGCCGGCAAGTGCTCGATCGGCGTCAACTGGAACTACTTGGACGGGGCGTCGGTCGACCCGTCGAAGCCTAACCTTACTGCCGGCACCTCCATCGGTCTCTCCTTGTTGCGCACGGGCGACAAGTTGGGGGGCCCCCCGGGCAGCGGCGTCGCTTTTGCCAATCTTCCTATCGGATGGAAGGGGCAAGGCATGTATGCCTTCACGGCGTCCAAGGACTACGTGGGGTCCTACATCTTGAAGATCGTCAGCGAGCAGCACCCGGAGTACCGGGACAGTATCCCCATGACGCTTCACTGTGACCGCTAACCCACACGCACCGGACCCCATCATGCGACGCCTGACTGCATTCGCGCTGCTGCTCGCCGGCCTGGGCCTCTGCGCGCCGACCGCGCGCGCCCAGGACGCCAACGCCATCGTCGGGAAGTACGATTTCATCCCCGGCGCGAAGGTCATCTTCTTCGACGACTTCACGCAGGAGAGCGTCGGCGATTTTCCGGCGCTCTGGATGACCAACGGCAGCGGCGGCATCGTGACGTCGGGCAAGTTCCCCGGCCGCTGGCTGCAGATCGCCAAGGCCGGCTACTACATCCCGGAGGCGAAGGAGGATTTCACCGACAACTTCACGATCGAGTTCGACTTCGTGCCGATGAACGTCCCCAGCAGTCCGCAGATGTTCGGCCTGAACTTCTTCCTGATCGCGGGGTCGCTGAGTGAGCCCGGCGGCGGCGGGGAGCCGGGGCCGGCGGGCATCGTGATGAGTCTCCTCGGCGAGAGCCTGCTGTGGAAGAACTGGGCGGAGAACAGCGACCGGCGCGATCAGGGCAACGTGGCGTTCGCTTTCAACTCCGGTGAGAAGTACCGCGTCTCCATCTGGGTGCAGAAACAGCGCGTGCGCCTCTACGCCAACGAGAGCAAGATCCTCGATGTGCCGCGCGGCCTGCACGCGGGGTTCAAGCCCAACATCTTCCGCGTCGAAGTCATCGACGAGGCGCAGCCCCTCATCGCCAACTTCCGCATTGCCGCCGGCCTGCCCGACATGCGCAACAAGCTGCTGACCGAGGGCAAGATCGTCTCGTACGGCATCCAGTTCGACGTGAACTCCGACAAGGTGAAGCCGGAGTCGTATGCGACGATCAAGGAAATCGCCGACATCCTCAAGGAAACGCCGGCGCTGCGGGTGCGCGTGGTAGGGCACACGGATTCTGATGGCGTCGCCGCCGCGAACCTCGACCTCTCGAAGCGCCGCGGCGCGTCGGTGAAGACCGAGCTCGTCAGCAAGTTCGGCATTGACGCCGCGCGGCTCGAGACGGACGGCAAGGGCGCGACGGAACCACTCGCCCCGAACACCTCCGGCGTGAACAAGGCGAAGAACCGGCGCGTGGAGTTCGTGGCCATCAAGGCCGGGGCCGGGGCGCCGGCCGGCGCGGCGAGCACGCCGGGCGCGGCGGGTCCTGCGATCACCGGAATGAGGCCGTTTGTGGATGCGCGCGACGGCAAGTCGTACCGGACGACGACCATTGGAACCCAGACCTGGATGGCCGAGAACCTCGCGTTCAAGCCATGTGCCGACGGCTGCTGGCCGTACGAGAACACGCCGGCCAATGCGGCCGCCTACGGATACCTGTACAGCTGGGAGGCGTCGCGGAAAGCGTGTCCTCCCGCGTGGCACCTGCCCACCGATGCCGAGTGGTCTACGCTGGTGGAATCACTCGGCGGCGAAAGCGCGGCGGGCGGAAAGCTGAAGGAGGCCGGCGTGGCACACTGGGCTAGCCCCAACACCGGCGCCACCAATGAAACGGGATTTGCCGCCCTGCCCGGTGGCGCGCGGAGCTACGACGGAAAGTTCGCGACGATGGCGCGCGACGGGTCGTGGTGGACCGCCACAGAGGACGACGCGATTGGCGCGTGGTACCACGGCATGTACAACAGGACGGGCGAGGTGCGGCGATTTCGCAGCCTCAAGCTGAACGGATTCTCCGTGCGCTGCGTGAGGGACGTGGCGTAGGCGATCAGGATATTGCGCATCGAGTCCGGCATATTGTCATTGACAGAATGCGGGATAGGAAATTCAATCGAGGTTGTGGAAGTATGGCGAGGCTCTGCACGCCGCGCGAGGCGCCCGCGTGCGCCCGCGTGCGGTTCGGGGCGGTCGTGGGCTGGTCTGCCGGCGTTGCGGGTCGCGCGGTCGGCCCCGCCGCGGGTCGTTGCCCCGAGGTTCC
>CANNKR010000152.1 GCA_947504615.1 Gemmatimonadota bacterium
GGCTACGAAGTGATGCCCATCTCGGCGGGGGCGTCGGGCGCCATGACCTGCGGCACGCTCATTTCACTCTGGCACGCGAGCCCGTTCTGCCGCGGCGAATGTCCTTCGTGCGGCGACCAGGCGCTGGCGTTCACGGTCGGGGGATCCGACGGCGACTGGCTGGTGCTCGGCGTCTGCCCGTTCTGCGCGGGCGTGTCGTACCGCGCGGGGCCGGAGGGCGAGATGCTCGCGGAACTCGAACGCGACTTGGAGGGGACCGGATACGCCCTGCCGACTGCCTGGCAGCTGCTGACTTCATTCGGCCAGCAGCACACGGCGCTGCTCGCCGCGCTGACCGAGTGCGGTGAGGTGCGGTAAGCTCCCCCGTCAAGTTGACAGTTGATACGTGGACAGTTCGGCGGCGGTTGGCCTCGGCAGAAAGGTGAGCGGCGGGACCCGGCCGAGGCTGTCGTGCGGCCGCCGCGTGTTGTAGTTGTGCAGAAAGTCGGTGGTCAGCGCCCGCACGTCGGCCAGGGTCTCGAAGACGTAGGCGTCCAGGATCTCGTGGCGGTAGGTGCGGTTGAAGCGTTCCATGAAGGCGTTTTGCGACGGTTTGCCCGGCTGGATGTACTGCATCGTGATGCCGCGCGCCCGGCTCCAGGTCGTGAGCGTACTGGACGTAAACTCCGGCCCGTTGTCACAGCGAATCGCCCGGGGGGCGCCGTGCTGGGCGATCAGCTCCTCCAGGACCGCGATGACGCGCACGCTCGGCAGCGAGGGACTCACCTCGATGGCCAGCGCTTCCCGATTGCCCTCGTCGATCACGTTCACCGTCCGAAACCGCCGGCCGTCGTACAGCGTGTCCGTCATGAAGTCGATGGCCCACGACTCGTTCAGCCCGGCCGGCGCGACCAGCGGGCGCAGGACGCGCGCCGGCACGCGTTTCCGGGTGCGCCGCGGCAGGTTCAGCCGCAGCGCGCAATAGACCCGATACACCCGCTTGGGATTCCACCACGCCCCATCGAGGCGCAGCTGGTCGAAGCACTTCCAGAACCCCCAGCGGCTGTTCTTCGTGACGACCGCCTGCAGCGCCTGAATCACGTCGCTGTCGCGCAGCACGCGCGGCAGCGGAGGCTCGTAGTAGGCCGTCCGCGACAATCCCACCGCCCGGCACGCGCGTGTCACGGAGAGCCCGTGTTCGTCGACCAGGAGCGAGATCGCCGCCCGCTTCGCGGACGGCCCTACAGTTTTCGGTGCAGCACATCCTTGATCGCCGCATTCTCGAGCGCGAGCTCGGCGTACATCCGCTTCAGTTTCGCGTTCTCGCCTTCCAGCTCCTTCAGGCGCGCCAGTTCGCTGACCGTCGCCCCGCCGTACTTCGACCGCCACTTGAAGAAGGTGGAGCGGCTCACCCCGGCCTTCCGCAGGACCTCGTCCACCGGCACCCCCGCCTCCACCTGCTTCAACACCGCAACGATCTGGGGCTCGGTAAATCGGGACTTCCGCATGTCGCCTCCAAAGATGGCGCCACCAAAAGTCCAAGTATCATCGTCAACCTGCTAGGGGAGCTTACCCAGATCATGGTAGCGCCGACGGCTGGATCTGCCGCATTGCCTCGTTGCAACCGCGCCGCGATACTTCGTTCGTGCGCCACTTCCCTCGTGCGTCGTTGGTTCTCGCCTCTCTGGCATCGCTGGCGTGCACCGGCGCACACTCGCCGACGGCGGCTGCGCCAGCGACCAGCAGCAGCCCTGACGCGGCAGCGGTCGCGCGGTCCCTTGGACGTGGCGTGAACTTCGGCAACATTCTCGACGCGCCGAGCGAAGGCGTGCGGGGACTCTCCCTGACGGACGACCTCTTTGATGCCGTGCGTACGGTGGGCGCCGTGACGATCCGCCTTCCCGTGCGCTGGAGCAACCACGCCCTGGCGAGGCGCCCGTACACCATCGACGCGGACTTCTTTGCCCGGGTGGATTATGCGGTGGCCGCGGCCCGTGCGCGCGGGCTGCGCATCGTCATCGACATGCACCACCACCACCAGCTCGACGGCGACGCGCTGGATCCGGGGGAGTTCGCCGTCGACAGTGCGGTGCTTGAAGAGCGTTTCGTCGCGATGTGGCAGCAGATTGCCACGCGCTACCGAGACCAGCCCGAATCCGTGCTTTTCGAGCTGTACAATGAACCGCACGGCCTGCTGACCGCGGACCGGTGGAACGCGATCCTCGCCACCACCTTGTCCGCGGTGCGAGCGATCGACTCGACGCGCTACATCGTGGTCGGCCCGGTCAAATGGAACAATGCCAGTGCGCTCGCGAGCCTCGCACTGCCCGCGACGGACCGGCGACTCATCGTGACGATTCACAACTACGAACCATCTGCGTTCACCCATCAGGGGGCGGCGTGGGCCGGCCGGAGCGACAGCCCGGTCGTCACGTGCTGTACGGCGGCGCAACTCGCGCAAATGACAGCACCGCTCGACATCGCGACCGCGTGGCGGACCTCCTCGGGCCGGCCCCTGTGGGTCGGCGAGTTCGGCTCCTACGAGAAGGGGCCATACGCGTCCAGGGTCATCTACTCGCGCGCCGTGCGCGATGCGATGGAATCGCGCGGACTGCCGTGGGCCTACTGGGAACTGGCCAGCGGATTCGGCTTCTACAGCCACCCGACCGGCACCTGGAAGCCCGAGTTGCGCGACGCGCTCTTTCAATAGACCGGCGGTCCGGCAACCTGAGATCTTCCGCCGTCGCGGCAGTGCGGTCGACGGGGCGGGGCGCGGAATCAGAAGAAGAAGAAATCCCCGCCGCCACCGCCTCCCATGCGCGGATTCACCACGTTGTTGAACACCGAGCCGAACGTGTAGCTGAGCGAGAGGAAGCCGTTCGCCCGATAACTCGTGGCCTGCTGCCGCAGGCGCAGCAGCACCTCTTCATCGGTGGCGTCGCCTTTGGGCAGGGCAATCTGGTCGCGCACCCGCGAGTACGACACGTTGTAGGAGAGCTGCAGCCCTTTCACCAGGCGCACCGACATGCCGCCGAAGATCGACATCCGGTTCTTCTGCGCATCATCCAGGTAGTTCGACGCCGAGGCGCCCACATTGGCGTTGCCCCACGGTGCGCGGGCGGCGTACGAGAACGAGAGCGACTGGGAGCCGATCGTCTCCTCGAGCTTGTCGTACACGGTGCGTTCCGTGTAGCTGTACCGGTTGACGCCAATGCCGTATGACGCGATCAGCCGGCGCCGGGTGAACTCGGCGTACTCGAAAAAGTCGTATTCGACGGTCGGCGTGAAACGGAAATTGACGTCGACGTTCTCCTGTGTGGAGGAGAAGCCACCGAAGCTCGCGCCGGCGGAGAAGTGCGGTCCCAGCGACCGGACCACGAGACCACTGCCATGCCAGTCGTTGGTCTTGGCCTGGTACTCCGAGCCGTCCTCGAAAATGTAGGAGTCACGATCGGCGCTCCCGGAGAAGCCGACGTTCACCTTCCACCGTTCGGTCGTCCGTCGTGCCGACACGTTGGCGCTCCACGAACTCGACTTCGACTGGGTCTCGCCGCGGGCACGGGCGTTGGCGCCGACGCTGAAAATCCAGAAATTCCACGGGTCGTGCAGGGGCGCCACCGCGCCTGCCGTCGCCTGCGGCTGATACGTGAGCACCAGGTTGCGCCCGTCGGCCGTGCGCAGCAGGTAGCGGGCGAGCCCGAGTTTCAGCACGCGCACGAACTCGCGCCGCTGCTCGTCGCTGCTCGCCCCCTGCGGTGTGGTGTAGCGCAGCTCGTCGTCCACTCCATCGAACTCCCGGAGCCCGAGCAACTTGAAGGTCACCTCCTGGCCGCCCGAGCCGGTGCCGAGCGAGGTGGAGATGACGTGCACCTGTGCGTCGGTGCGGTCGCGCACGTAACTGACCCACGTGAGCTCGGTGCGAAGAAAGTCGAAATCGCAGCCCGAGGAAGCGCAGTCGAGAAAAAGACGCAGCTGCTCCGTGGGCTTGGCCGCCGCCGGCTTCGGTGCCGCGGCTTGCTGGGAGAGTAGCGGCACGGCGGCGAACACCAGCGTGCAGGCAAACAGGATATGGCGGGCGCTGGGCATGCAGCCTCAGACGAAGACGGAGTCGAGTGGTCTCCGAATATACGGATGGACTCACCCGTCTGTTGTCGCGAACCTACCGGCGCGCGCCGACGCCGATGCGCACCAGCGTCTCGCCGCCACCTGGCGCCGCAGGCGCCGCAGGCGCCACCCCCGCCACCCCCGACCCCGGCGTGGCCGCGCACCCCGCACAACTGCTGCACGCGGCCGCGCCCGCGCGCGCACGCCACTTGCGCCAGACGAGGTACCCCAGCGCGCCCAGCGCCACCAGCGCGGCCATCGCGTCCTGCCAGCCGACGCCGCTCATGCGCCGAACCCCAGCAGCTTGCCGCCCTGGAAGACGGCGAACGATGCCACCCACGCCATCGCGTTCATCATCACCAGCATGAAGATGGGCCACCGCCACGAGTTGGTCTCGCGCCGCACCACGGCGAGCGTGGACATGCACTGGCAGGCCAGCACGTAGAACACCATCAGGCTGATGCCGGCAAGCGGTGTGTACGCGCGCTGCCCCGTCCGCGCATCGGTGGCCTCGCGCAGGCTCTGGCGCAATGGCCGCACGTGACTGTCGACGTTGCCGAGGTTGAATACGGTGGCCATGGTGGAGACCATCACCTCGCGCGCGGCCAGCGACGTGATGAGGCCGATGCCGAACCGCCAGTCAAACCCCAGCGGCGCGATGCTCGGCTCGATGAACCGCCCCACCTGGCCGGCAAACGAGTGCTCCAGCGCCGCGCCGGCGATGCGATGGTCGAGTACGCCGGCCTGCGCCGAGTCGCCGGCCATCACGGCCGCCGCCTTCTGCGACTCGAGCGCGTGCACCGCTGCGCCGCCCTTGGGATAGCTGGCGAGGAACCAGAGCACCACCGAGACGGCGAGAATCACCGTGCCCGCCTTCTGCAGGAAGAGCAGGCTGCGTTCGCGCACGGTGATGAGCACCGAGCGCCACGACGGCATGCGGTACGGCGGCAGTTCCATCACGTACAGCGGGCGGCCGCCCTTGAGCGCGGTGCGCTTGAGCACCCACGCCACGCTGATGGCCGCGGCGATGCCGAGGAAGTACATCGCGAACAGCGTGATGCCGGGCAGGGTCACGAAACCCACCCACCGGTTGGGCACGAAGGCGCCGATGAGCAGCGCGTACACCGGCAATCGCGCACTGCACGACATGAACGGCGCGATCATGATGGTGGCCAGCCGGTCGCGCCGGTTGTCGATGCTGCGCGTCGCCATGATGCCGGGTATGGCGCAGGCAAACGAGGAGAGCAGCGGAATGAACGACCGCCCGGAAAGACCCACCCGGCTCATGATGCGGTCCATGATGAATGCCGCGCGCGCCATGTAGCCGCTGTCCTCGAGCACGCAGAGGAACAGGAAGAGGATTGCGATCTGCGGCACGAACGTGAGCGTCGTGCCCACGCCGGCAATGATGCCGTCCACGAGCAGGGAGCGCAGCGCGCCGGCCGGCATCGCGTGCCCCACGACGGTGCCGAGGCGGTTGACGAGCAGGTCGATGAGGTCCATCGCCGGCTGCGCCCACGCAAAGACCGACTGAAAGACCGCGCCCATGAGCACCACGAAGACCACCGGCCCTGCCACGCGGTGCGTCAGCACCCGGTCAATCCGGTCGCGCCGCCGGTCGCCGCGTTCGCCCGCAGCAATCACCGCCTCGGCGAGCAGCGTGCTGATCTCCTCATAGCGGCCCGTCACGTCCTCGGAGCGCCAGTCGGGTGAGCGCTGGTCGAGGCTCTGCGCAATCGTGCGCGCGTCGGCGAGCGCCTCGGGGGGCACGTGGCGTGCCAGGGCATCGTCCTCGCCGTGGTCGAGCAGCATCGCGAGCGCCAGGTCGTGCCGGGCGCGTGCGGGCAGCGTGGCGTGGCGCGGGACCCGCTGTTCCAGACGGTCGAGCACGCGCTGCAAGTGGGGCGGCCACTGGCGAAAGTGGCGTGCCGACGGCTCGACGTCGCGGTCCATCAGCTCGCGCAGCGCGGGCAGCCCCTCGCCCTTGGCCGCCGAGATGCCAAGCACCGGCACGCCCAGCTGGCGCTCGAGCGCGCGCTCATCGATGCGCAGGCCGCGTGCGCCGGCCATGTCCATCATGTTGAGCACGAGCAGCAGGGGGCGCCCCAGCTCGATGACCTGCAGCGCGAGGTAGAGGTGTCGATCAAGATTCGTCGCATCGACAACAAACACGATGAGGTCGGGCGGCGGCGTGTCGGCCTGCAGGCCCAGCAGCACGTCGCGCACGATCATCTCGTCGGGCGAGGCGGGCTGCAGGCTGTAGCTGCCGGGGAGGTCAACAATCTCGGCGCGGCGCCCCGAGGGCAGGTCGCAAAAGCCGGTCTTCTTCTCGACCGTGACGCCCGGGTAGTTCCCCACCTTCTGGCGCAGTCCGGTGAGCGCGTTGAACAGCGTCGACTTGCCGGCGTTGGGATTGCCGAGGATCGCGATGCGCCGCGGCGCGGGCTCAGCGTGCGGCGACATGAATGTGGCGCGCCTCCGTGCGGCGGAGGGAAAGGTGAACGCCGCGCACCCGCACTTCGAGTGGATCGCCGAGCGGCGCACGACGGATCATCTCGATGTCGGTACCGGGCACGAGCCCCAGTTCCATCAGCCGACGGGCGATGGACGGGTCGCCGTCGATGTCACTGATCACGCCGCACTCGCCGGCGGCCAGCGCGTCGAGGGCGCGCTCGGCGTTCGATGCGTCGCGCGGGGCAGCGCTCACGTGCGGGCCGCGGCCACGCCGAGGTCGCAGATCAGCGAGTCGTGCAGGCAGGTGTCGGCGCACACGCCGCAGGTGTCCGGCGAGCCGGACGCGCCGGCGGCGTGCGCCGCACAGGCGCGCGGGCTGGTGCGATACGCATCGCGGAACTGCCGGGCCACCGGGTGCTGCGACCGGAGGAAGGTGGTGAGCCGCAGCAGTTCCACCGAGACCTCGGAACTGACGAGATGTTCAATCATGCACGCGTCCTCGCTGGCGATCGCGTCGGGTACGCCGAGGATGTCGGTGAGGAACATCGTGAGGACGCGCCGACTCGATTCGGTGCGGGTCGCGAGCCCGGCGCCGACGCTCGTCAGTTCCACGCAGCCGTAGCGTTCGTGGCGCACGAGGCCGTGCCGTTCGAGGGAGCGCAGCATGGAGGTGACGCCGCTCTTGGACACACCGAGGTGGTCGGCGATATCACCCACGCGCGCATGGCCTTTCTCCGCCTTGAGCGCGGCCACGGCCTGGAGATAATGGGCCATGGAGTGCGAGATTTCCTTCTCGCCGAAGCGCTTCCAGATGTCCACGAGACGGTCCTCAGCTCTGGTGCTCTCACTCAGCGCCTCATGAGGAGGCCGCCTGGGCGAGGGAGGGTTTTTGTGACCTTAAGAATGTTAAGGTAGCTTAACATAAAGACAGGTGGTGTGCAAACCCCGGCGAACGGCGTACGGGCTTGTGCCGCGGTGTGAGGTGTCGCGCCATATTTGCGCAACCGCGATTCAAATTCCAATTCTGGGCAGATGAACAAGCACTCCGGCCATCCCCGCGACGCCTCCACCAGCAACCCCGTTCGCCTCGACAAATGGCTCTGGGCGGCGCGCTTCTTCAAGACGCGGGTTACCCTATTTGCCGAAAATCATGATCGCCCGCGGAGAATGAGCGGCGTTGCGTTCTAACTCATTTCTGTTCATGCAGTTCTGGTACTACCCACTGGCATGAACCGACTGGAACCGACCGGAACTGGTGGGAGCGGACTGCCCCGCCTGTGCCCCTGATTCATTGGCCGAACGTTCACTGCCCTGCGTGGCAGAATATGGGAGCTCTACGCGGGTCTGAAACGCGATCCACTGGCACAGTGTACCACTGAGTATTATAGTTCGATGTGGCTTCCGCTCGCCGACTGCTGCATTTCGTCCACACCCCCTTGTTCGAGGAGGTGTCTCGTGACACTGCAGAAGCTGTTGCTGAAGAATCCAGAGGCAGGGGATCTGGTGCCAGGCGCAGGTGGGGTGCGGAAAGTGCGCGTGCCCGTTCCGGCGCGCGGGAAAGGCACGAGA
>CANNKR010000153.1 GCA_947504615.1 Gemmatimonadota bacterium
ACGGCGTTCCCACCTCGTCCTGCCGGCGATACCGCTTGCCAATGGAGCCCGCGTCGTCGTAATCCACCGGCATCACCTGGCGCAGGTCGGCCACGATCTTGTTGGCCATCTCGGGCTGCCCGTCTTTCTTGGTCAGCGGGAAAATACCGGCCTTGATCGGCGCCAGCGACGCCTTGAGGCGCAGCACCACGCGTCCCTCGGTCTCGCCCGGCACCGTCTCCTCGGCGTACGCGTTGACGAGCGCCGCCAGCGTCACGCGATCCGCGCCCACCGACGTCTCCACGACGTACGGGATGTAGCGGCGGTTCGCCACCTGGTCCACATACTCCAGCCGCTTGCTCGAGAACTCCTGGTGGCGCCCGAGGTCGAAGTCGCTGCGGTGATGCACCCCTTCGATTTCCTGCGAGCCCAGCGTGCCGCCGAAATCGAACTGGATGTCGAACGCCGCCTTGGCGTAGTGCGCCAGTTCCTGCTCGGTGTGCTGGTGGAACTCCAGGCGATCGCGATCGAGGCCGAGGGCCAGGTGCCACTCCATGCGCTGCGCCTTCCAGTACTCGAACCACTCCATGTCGGTCGTCTTCCCTTCGGGCGCCTGCGGGTCGACGAAGAACTGCATCTCCATCTGCTCGAACTCGCGCGTGCGGAAGATGAAGTTCCCGGGCGTGATCTCGTTGCGGAACGCCTTGCCGATCTGCGCAATGCCGAACGGCACCTTCTGGCGGCGCGCCTGCTGCACGTTCAGGAAGTTCACGAAGATGCCCTGCGCCGTCTCGGGACGCAGGTAGACCACCGACGCGGTCTCTTCCACTGGCCCCATGAAGGTCTTGAACATCAGGTTGAACTGGCGCGGCTCGGTGAGCTGGCAGTCGCCGTGGTCGCCCGGCTTCTTGCTCGGCTTCCGCGGGCAGACCGCGGTCTCCATCTGGTCGGCGCGGAAGCGCGCCTTGCACGCCTTGCAGTCCACCAGGGGATCGTTGAAGCCGCTGACGTGGCCGCTGGCTTCCCACACACGCGGATGCATCAGGATGGCCGCGTCGAGTCCCTCGACGTCGTCGCGCGAGCGCACCATCGCGTGCCACCACGCGTCCTTGACGTTCTTCTTCAGCTCCACGCCGAGCGGACCGTAGTCCCAGACCGAGCCGGTGCCGCCGTAGATCTCGGACGACTGGAAGATGAACCCGCGGCGCTTGCAGAGACTGACGAGCTTTTCGATGACGTCGGGACGATTCATGCGGACGGTAGACGGTAGGCGGTGGACGGCAGACGGCGGCTGGATGCCGCGTCCGAGAGGGAAATCTCGCCCAATTCGCCGGCGGAGTCTACGTGTGGCGCTGCCGTGGCCAAGTGCCGGACGGCCGGCCCGTGATCCCGCGCAAGGCGGGCGACGGCCCCGCCGCGAAGCCCTTGTGTCGGTCGCGTCGCCGCACGCAACTTCCCGTCGCCGCTCCACCCCAGCCCCGTCGATGTCGCCACCTCGCCTGCCTGCGTTCTCGAGACGAATCCCCGCCACCGGTGATGCGCGGCGGACCAACGTGGCAACTGCCCTCGCGCTGCTGCTGCTCTCGCCGGCAGCCGGCGGGGCACAACCGGGGCAGCGCCCGGTCGACTCGGGCCCTCGCACGCAGCGCCCGCTTCCGGCGGTGGAGATCGTCGCCGTGACCGGGGCCGAGCGTCGCCGCCATCCGGGCGCGGCCACCACCGTCGACTCGGCCCGCCTGGCCGGGCTCGCCCCCGCCAGCATCAAGGAGGCGCTGCGCACGGTGGCCAGTGTGCACGTGATGGATGAGGATGCGTTCGGCCTCAATCTCAACATCGGGGTCCGCGGCCTCCCGGCGCGACGTTCGCAGCGCGTCCTCCTGTTGGAAGACGGCATGCCGATCCACCTCGGCCCCTACAGCGACCCGTCGGCGCACTATCACCCGCCGGTCGATGCGCTCGCACGAATCGACGTCGTGAAGGGCGCGACCCAGATTGCGTTCGGGCCCCAGACGGTCGGCGGGGTCGTGAACTTCGTGCGCCGCCCGCCGCCGGCGCGTCCGGGCGCGCGGCTTGCCTTGACGGGCGGCACGCGTGACTACGCCGCAGGCCGCCTGACCGCGGGCGGCACGTGGAACGGGAGAGGCATCGTGCTCGAGGTCGGGCGGCGCACCGGCGAAGGGACCCGCCGCGGTCAGGCGCATCGCGTCGATGACCTGTCGCTGCGCGGCGTGGCGCCCCTGGGCGCGCGCCAGCGTCTGGCCTGGTCGCTCGGGCTCTACCGCGAGGCCTCCCGCTACGGCGAAGCTGGACTCTCGCAGGCGGAGTTCGACCGCGACCCGTACCAGAATCCGCTGCCCAACGATGTCTTCGATCTGTCGCGCCGGGCGGCGCAGGCTGTCCACGAGTTCGCCGTCAGTCCGTCGACCACGGTGCGCACCCAGCTCTACCACCAGCGGGTCGCCCGCACCGCGTGGCGGCAGGCGAGCACCTCGGCGGACCGGCTGGGAAGCGACGCCTACGAACGCGCCTTTCGCTGCCCCCCCGGCGCCGGCGCCGTGAGCCAGTGCGGCAATACGGGCCGGCCGCGGCGGTACGGCTTTGCCGGGATCGAGTCTCGACTGGTCGTGGCGCACGACTGGGGTGGCGCGCGCGGCCTGCTCGAGTCCGGGGTGCGCGTGCACGAGGAACTGATGCGCCGCCAGGAACGCGACGGCGCCACCGCCACCGCCCACGACGGCCCGCTCTCGCGCGACAACGAGGTCGCCACCCAGGCCGTCGCCGTCTTCGTGCTCGAACACCTGACGTGGGGGGGACTGAGCGTCTCGCCCGGCGTACGGTGGGAGATGGTGCATGCGGTGAACCGCAACCGGCTGGTCGGCGATGAGCGCCGCGGCGGCTACACCGAGTTTCTCCCGGGCGTCGGCGTGACGTTCACGCCGGGCGACACCGTGCGCAGCGTGCTCACGTTCCTCGCCGGCGTCCACCGGGGATTCGCACCGCCGCGTCCCGCCGACGTGCTGAATCCGGTGCCCGGCGAGGGCATCGTGCAGGTGGACGCCGAGACGAGCGTCACGGCGGAGGCGGGAGTCCGGCTGCGCGTCGGACCCGTGGGACGGCTGGAGGCCACTGTCTTTCGCATCGCATTCGACAATCAGGTCGTGCGCGGCTCCCTCGTCGGCGCCGGCCAGCGCTACGTGAATGCCGGCCGCACCGGGCATGCCGGGCTCGAGGTGGAAGCGACGCTCGCCGTGAGCCGCATCGTCGGGAGCGCCTGGCCGTCCGGCGCCGGGTCGCTCGACGGCGAACTCGCCTGGTCCTGGCTTCCCGTCGCACGCTTCGAGGACGCCAGGACCAGTACGGTCGATGCCGCCCAGTCGGTGCGAGGACGCCGGCTGCCCTTCGCGCCGCGATCGCTACTGCACGCGGGACTGGCGTGGACGCACGCACGGGGCGCCAGCGTGCGCCTGGACGCGGAGGAAGTCTCCGCGCAGTTCGCCGACGACATCGAGACCGTCGCGCCGGCGGCCCAGGGGCGACGGGGGCTCGTGCCGGCGTACCGCGTGCTCGGCGCGAGCGCGCGGCTGCCAGGTCGCGCGCTCACGCGGACGCCGGGTGTGTCACTGAGCGTGAAGAACCTGCTGAACCGGACGTACATCACCGACCGGCAGGAGGGCATCATGACTGGGTCGCCACGGCTGTTCCTGCTGGGAATCGACCTGTCCTACTGAGGCTGTTCGCCCGGACCAGCTCGAGCGGCTGGCCCGGAGCGATCCAGCCGCCGCCGCGATCAGCCCGGCGGCAGCGAGAGCCCCACCAGCACCGACCCGCCCAGCACCGCGAGCACCGGCCAATAGTGCAGCGCGTACCGGAACAGCATGCGCACCGGCGTGCCCACCGCACTCCACACGCGTTGCGCCGCGAACACCGCCAGGCCAAGCGAGACAAAGACCGCGGCCGCCGACACCAGCCCACGCAGGTCCTCCTGCATCGACCGAGTGAGCAGCACGGCAATGAGGAAGAAGACCAGCCAGAGCACGCCGCCCAACAGCAGCAGCACCACACGCCCCGCGGTGAAACGGATCCGCAGCACCGTCGACAGTTCGTTCTTCAGCAGCAGTTCGTCCTCGAGCGCCACGAGTTCATCGTAGCTCATCCGCTGCAGCGCCGCCTCGTCCAGGCGCTCGACGTCACGCAGAATGTCCATCACCGCGTCTCCGTCTCAATGCAGAGCGTGGGCCGGAGATCATCTGCGCCTGCCGAGCTGAACACCCCCGGTCGCCCGAGGCCGGTGGGTGGCCCGATCTGTCCCACCGGAAAGGCCCCACCGTACCAGACGCTCAGCGGCCGTGCAATGCGCGGCACGGGGTCGGGCGTGAACGTCGAGTCGCCGTCGAAGAGCTTCCACCCCGCGCCCCGCGCTTCGCACGCCAGCATGGCGTCGGTGCGGTCGAGCGGCTGCAGCGCGCCGGTCGCCGTGCGCACAAAGAACCAGTTGGTGCCTTCCACCGGTTCAATGACCGCCTGCACCGGGCGACTCTGGATGCGGGTGTTGGTGTTCGCGCGCCACGCGTCAAGCTGCCCCGCCCACTGGGGCCCCATGCCGAACTTCTGCAGGCCCACGTACAGCACAATGAGCATGAGCAGCGCCGCGAGCGGCAGGACGTAGTCCAAGGTGATGTCGAGCGCGCGCGTGATCCGGTCGAGCACGGCGTCGGCACACTCCACCGCCACCACGCCACTCGCGCACAGCACCACCAGCCGCAGGGCCCAGCCTGCATCGCCTGCGGGCACGAAGCGCAGCAGCCCGCCAAGCACGCCGCCGAGCAGCGAGAAGAAGAAGACCGTGAGGAGGAAGTGCAGCTTGGCGTCGCGCGACACCAGCACGGACTTGCGATTGGTCAGGTCGACCGGCGTGTCGTGGACGAAGAGCACACCGTACGACTGCAGGTTGCTGTAGAACCTGAGGAGCCGGCGAATCCGTTTCTGGCGGAAGTACTCCCTCATGACGTCTCCGTCCGGTGATGGTGCCCCCGTGTCACTCTCCCATCACGCGTCTCACGCGCCGCTGACAAGATGTGAATCGCCGCCATCGTGATGACGGGCGCTATCGAATACCCGGAATGCGGGTCCAGCGGCCGGTGCTTCCGAGATTGAAAGGCGCGCCGACGACCAGCGGGAAGACCGGCGGGGTGGTCCCGCCACCGGAAAAGAACGTCGCCGGCACCCCTCGCTCCGTGCCGACGAACTGCGCGTTGCACGAATACCACCGAGCGAGCGCGGGATCCTTGCCAGGCAGGGCATTGACCGTCAGCGTGAGATTGGTGCGGTAGGTGCCACTGACGGCGAATCGCCGGCCGGCAAAGGCGATGTAGTTCCGCGCGTCGCCGTAGTCCTCGGGCGCCACGTAGCAATTCACCATCATTTCCGTGATTGTGGGGGGCAGGCCACTGACGTCCACGGGAACGGTGATGGTGAAGTCGGTCGTTTGCGCTCGGAGTGGTTCCGCCACAGCGAAACTGGCGAGCAGAACGGCAACGGCAGCAATGGTGGCAACTTTCATTCGCTGATCCTCGAGTGGCGATGGCCGGTCAGGGCCGGCCCGTGAGCCGTATCGTGTCGGTTGTAAAACTGATCCTCACCGGCGCCCGCGCCGGCGTGGCCACTCCGGTACCGGTGAGCACGAGGGATGTCGCCGTCCACGCGAGAGGCGTGAACACGCTGAGACCCGCGGCCGCCCCGGTCCCGGTGAGCGTGATAGCCTGCGTCGTGAAGGCGATTCCAGCGCGTGTCGCCCCGGCCGCAGGGGTGCTCGAGGCCGCCTCTGACGGCGCGGCCGGTGACGGCGCTGGAGTCGACGGTTTCAGGCGCATGGACTGCAACGCAGGAGTTGCAGCACACATCGTGATGTCCAGCGCCTTCCCGGCGGCGAGAAAACTCTTGAGCGCCCCAACCTGAGCCATGAGAGCCTTGCACGTGGCTATCGGGTCGTTGCCGGGTCCCTTGCCGTAGCACGCGGTGGTGGTGCAGGTCCACTCCGCGCCGCCCGCCGCGAAACCGCTGCGCGGCGCCTTTGCGACCATCGCAAGATCGGCCTGGAAGGCGACGGTCGCCTGCGCCGACGCCTGAGGGAGCGCCAACATCATCCAGAGCAGGAATGCGATGACCGATCGAACAGCGAACATCAAACCGCTCCGTGGGGAAGGTCGCTTCGTCGGCAAGCATACGGGACGCCCAAGGTTACGTCAACATTCAACCAATGGACCGCGCGCTCCTCCACCGTCTACCGTCCACCGTCTACCATCTACCGTCTACCGTCCACCGTCTACCGTCTCCCTCACAGCCCGATGATCTGATCCCGCCGCGTCCCCACGCTCACGTAGCGGATCGGCGACTCCACCAACGCCTCGATGCGATCCAGATAGGCACGGGCCTTCGCCGGCAGCGCGTCCAGCGTACGCGCATCCGCCGTCGACGTCAGCCACCCGTCGAACCACTCGTAGTGGGGCGTGATGTGCTCCAGATCGGCCAGGTCGCCGGGGAACTCCGTCACCAGCTGCCCGTCAATCTCGTAGCCCGTGCACAACCCGATCTTCTCCAGCGTGTCGAGCACGTCGAGCTTGGTCACCGCCAGCGCCGACAGCCCGTTCACCCGCACGGCGTAGCGCACCACCACGGCGTCAAACCAGCCGCAGCGGCGCGGACGCCCGGTGGTCGCCCCGTACTCGTTGCCCAGCGTGCGCACCTTCTCGCCCATCACCTCGTCGTACTCCGTGGGCAGCGGCCCGCTCCCCACGCGCGTCGTGTACGCCTTCACCACGCCAATGCACTCGTCCAATGCGCGCGGCGACACCCCCACCCCCGTGGCCGCGCCCCCCGCCGTCGTGTTGCTCGACGTCACAAACGGGTACGTGCCGTGATCCACGTCGAGCAGCGACCCCTGCGCCCCCTCGAACAGCACCGCCGCACCGCTCTTGAGCGCGTGATGGATGGCCAGCCCCACGTCCTCGCTCAACGCGAGCAGCCGCGCCGACAGCGCCTGCAGGGCGTCGAGCGTGTGCTCCACACTGGCCCGCTTCTCGGATCCAAAACCGGCCAGAATGTGATTGGCGTGTTCCGTCCCCTTCTCCACCAGCGCGCGCAGCCGCACGGGGTGCTTGAGGTCGAGTACCCGCACGCCGCGGCGTGCAATCTTGTCTTCATAGCACGGCCCGATGCCGCGCCCCGTGGTCCCGATCGCCTTGCTGGCCGAGCTCTCTTTGTCCACGAGCTTGTGATACGGCATCACGAGGTGCGCACGGTCGCTCACGTACAGGCGCCCCGCCACATCCACCCCGTCCCGCACCAACTCGTCAACTTCCACAAAGAGCGTCTCGGGGTCGAGCACCACCCCGTTGCCGATCGCACAGCGCACCCCGGGATGCAGAATGCCGCTCGGCACCTGATGCAGCACCGTGGAATGGTCGCCGATGTGCACCGTATGACCGGCGTTCGCTCCGCCCTGGTAGCGCACCACCCAGTCAGCACGCTCGGCCATCACGTCCACCAGCTTCCCCTTCCCCTCGTCGCCCCACTGGGCCCCCACCACGACGATCGCCCGCGTCTTCGCATTGAACATTGCAGCTCCGGCCCGGCTGGCGGGCGAGCGGATGGACACAAAAAAACGCCCCGGCGCAATCTCGCGGGGCGTTGAAATAATCTACGCGGCCTCCGGGGTCGTGGCAACGCTTGCCACGCCACAACACAAATGCGTTACACGGCCGACGGCGCCATCAGCGCCTCCACCACCAGCCGTTGTGCCGGCGCCAGCGCACCCAGCGGCATCCGCACCGGCCCGCCCACCAGCCCCACCGCGTCGAGCGCCGCCTTCACCCCCGCCACGCCCAGTCCCGCCACGATCTCGCTCGCCATCGGCTTCAGCCGCTCCTGCGCGGCCGTGGCGCGCGCCAGGTCGCCCGTGACAAAACCCTGGTACACATCCACCGACAGCCCGGCGGCAAACAGCGACACCGCCACGATGCCGCCCCGCGCCCCGCGCTCCAGCGCGGGCAGCAGCTGCCCGCCGTTGCCCGTCAGCACCGCGAAGTTGCCCCCCTGCGACTCCAGGTAGCCCTCCACCAGC
>CANNKR010000154.1 GCA_947504615.1 Gemmatimonadota bacterium
CGCCCCTTCAATCTACTTGGCCGACCAGCTGGTTGAGAGTTCTAGCTTGCCCCACGAGATGGTCAGGGTTCCCTTAGGCGGCTGGTCAGCGGAAGGCGCCAGTGCGATCTGCAGCGACTCGCGGGACTCGGCGAGGGCTCGCACCGTCAGCGGAACGCGCGCCAGGTCCTGCGCCACCACGTACTCGGTGCCCCACTGCCCTGTGTTCTTGTTGATGATCAGGAGGTAGCCGCTGGCGGTGCGGATGGAATACAGCGAGTAGGCGCCCTTGGGCACCGCCGCACCGCCGATCACGAGATCGACGTCGGTGGTGAGGGTCGTGGAGCTGTTGGCGCCCGTGCGCCACACGGTTTCGACCTTGGACAGTTCCACCGGCACTTCGCGGCCGCGCGCATGCGGCTGGCCGTAATCGATCTTGACGACGAGCGCCTTGGGCGCGGGCTGCCCGGCGACGCGGGGAAGATTCAGCGCCACTTCGGTGGTGGCCCGACCGCTGAGCGCGGCCTTCAGGGGGGCCTGCGCGAGGAGGGCAGTCGGCGCAAGAGCGAGAGCGAGAGCGAGATATGAGCTGCGGCGCATGGGGGAGTCCGGTTGAAGACGGTAGACGGTAGACGGTAGACGGTGGACGGTAGACGGTGGACGGCAGACGGTAGATGGTGGACGGACGACGGTGAGCGGAAGATGGCTGAATCAAAGGGGGGCGCGGGACGGCTGCAAGCCGTCTTGCGCGCGCCGACCGCGGGCTACAGCGCGAGGGACATCAGGTGGTCGTTCTCGGGGTGACCGTCGAACAGATAAATGTGATGGCCGACAATCCGGAACCCCTGTTTCTCATAGAAGCGGATGGCGCGCGGGTTTCGTTCCCAGACGCCCAGCCAGGCCACGTCGTGCTCGCCCTGCCGCGCCGCGTCGAGGGCGGCCGTCATGAGTGGGGCGGCCAGTCGCTGCCCATGCCATTGGGCATCCACGTAGAATCGCTCGACTTCCACGGGCCGGCGAGCGACGACCTCGGGAGGGGCCTCGTCGCGCCGCAACACCGCGTAGCCGGCCCACGCGTCCCCGTGGGTGAGCATCAACACGATCCGCGCGGGATCGGACAGTTCCGCCGCCAACGTGCCGTCATCCAGCCGCTCGGCCACGTGCCGCGCCATCTTCTCGGCCGAATGGAACTCGCGGTACGTCTCGACGAACGTCTGGCGGCTGAACCGGCCAAAGTCGCCCAGATCGGCGGCCGTTGCACGCCGAACGGAGAAGCCATCGGGAAAACCAGTCACGCCTGAATGCTCTCCCACCAGTCGCGGCCGCGCAACCCTCATTACAAATTGAGGGATACTCGCGCGTGATGCCCCCTCCCCTGCCCGGCCAACGCCCCGACATGTCCCACCGCATTCTGGTCACCGACGAAATCGACCGCGAGGGCGTCGCGCTCTTGCGCGCGGTCCCCGAGTTCGAGGTGGATGAACTGCCCACGCTCCCCGCCGCCGAGCTGCTGGAGCGCATCGACCAGTACGACGCCATCGTGGGACGCAGCGCCACGCGCATGACCGATGCGCTGTTGCGCCGCGCCACGCGCCTGCGCGTGGTGGGACGTGCGGGCGTGGGGGTGGACAACATCGCGCTCGACACCGCCACCGAACTCGGCATCGCGGTGATCAACGCGCCGGCCGGCAACACGGTGGCGGTGGCCGAACTGTTCTTTGGCGGCGTCATCTCGCTGCTGCGCCACCTGACGCAGGCCGATGTCTCCATGCACGAGGGGCGGTGGGAACGGTCCGAACTGCTGGGCACCGAATTGCGCGGCAAGACGCTGGGCATCGTGGGGCTGGGGCGCATTGGCGGCGAGGTGGCACACCGGGCCCACGCCTTCGGCATGGACGTGCACGCCTACGATCCGTACGTGAGTGACGAGCGCTTCGCCGCCCTGCGCGTGAAGCGCGCGCGCACGCTGGGCGAAGTGCTGGCGGTGGCGGACTTCCTCACCGTGCACGTGCCGCTGACCGACGAAACCACGGGGATGATCGACGCGGCCGCGTTGCAGCAGCTGCGCCACGGCGCGGTGGTGGTGAACATGGCGCGCGGCGGCATCGTGGACGACGACGCCCTGCGCGCCGCCATCGATCGCGGCCAGGTGGGCGGGGCGGTGCTCGACGCGTATGCCAAGGAACCACTGACCGGCGACCATCCGTTTCGCCCCTACGCCAACGTGGTGCTCACGCCGCACATCGGCGCCTCGTCGGCCGAGGCGCAGCGCAACGTGGCCGTGGATGCGTGCGAGGCGGTGCGCGACGCGCTGCTGCGCGGCGACCTGTCGCGTTCGCTCAACGGCGCGCTGGCCGGCGAAGATGCGGCCACGCTCGGCCCCGCGCTCTGGCTCGCTCGGCGCGCGGCTACCGTGGCGCGTGCGCTGCTCGCCGAACTCGGCGGCACCGCCATCGACTCGCTGACGCTGCGCACCGGTGACGACCTGACGGCGAGCGCCGGCGCCCTGCTGGCGGCCGCGGCGGCCGGCACGCTGGAAGGTGTGGTGGAAGCGGAGCGGCTGAACCTCATCAATGCGCGGTCGTTGGCGACCGCACGCGGCATCGTCCTGGCCACCGGCGGCGGTGGCGGCTTTGCGCCGCACTCGCGCGCCATCGAGGTGCGCCTCGTCGCGGGCGCCCTGTCGATGCGCGTGGGCGGTGTGGCTGCGCTCGACACGCCGCCGCGCCTGACCCGCATCGGGGACTTTCACGTGGACGTTGCGCCGCGCGGAACGTTGCTGGTGCTGAGCAACCACGACGTGCCGGGCGTCATCGGCCGCGTGGGCACGACGCTCGCCGACGCGGGCGTGAACATCGCCGAGTATCACCAGGCGCGACTGGCGGCGGGGGGCGACGCGCTGGCCGTGATCACGATCGACGGCGCACCTCCGGCGCACGTGCGCGACACATTGACCGCGCTGCGCGACGTGAGCAGCGCCACGCTGGTGCGGTTCGGAAGCGACCCGTGAGCACCACCCTGCTCCGTGATCCGTCGGCGCTGGAGGGGTACGCGCGCGACGTGTCGGGACTGCGCAACGTGCCCGAGGCCGTGGCGCGCCCCGAGTCGCGCGACGAAGTGGTGGAGCTGCTGCGTCAGGCCGCGGCGGAGCGACGCTGCGTGACGGCCGCGGGCGCACAGACCAGCACCACGGGGGCCTCGGTGGCGGCGCGCGACTGGCTGCTGTCGCTGCGCCCCATGGCACGCATCCTCGACATCGACCCCGTGCGCCGCATCGCGCGCGTCGAGCCGGGCGTGCTGATCGGCGACCTGCAGCGCGCCTGCGCGCCACACGGGCTGTTCTTCGCGCCTGACCCAACCAGCGAGGAAGAGTGCACCGTGGGCGGCGCCATTGCGTGCAACGCGTCGGGACCGCGTACGCTGCGCTACGGGCCCACGCGCCCCCATGTGCGGGCGCTCACCGTGGCACTGGCGGATGGATCGCTCTACGAGGCGCGCCGCCCGACGGTGGAGAAGAACACGGTCGGGTATCTGGCCGCGCAGGATGCCGTCGACTGGTTCGTGGGGAGCGAAGGGACGCTGGGCATCGTGGTGGATGCTGAAATCGCGCTGCTGCCGGTGCCGCCTCGTGTGCTCGGACTCGGCGTGGCCTTCCCCACCGAGGCCGGTGCGCTCGCCTTCATCGTGGACGCACGGCGGTCGGCCGTGGTGCACCCGCGCTGCCTGGAGTTCTTCGACGCCGCGTCGTTCGAGATCGTGCGGCGCGCCATGGACGATGCCGCGTGGGCGCCCGGCGCGCAGGGGATGGTCTATCTGGAAGACGCCGGCGCCGACGAGCCGCCGCTCGATGCGTGGCTTGCGCTCGCCGAGGAGCATGGCGGCTCGGACGCCGACGTGCGCGCCTTCGACGGCGAGCAGGCCCTGCGCGAGGCACGCCGCCTGCGGCACGCCGCGCCGGCGGCCATGCACGAACTGGCCGCGCCCTTTCTGGCCCAGGGCGGGCGCCGCATGAGCACCGACTGGGCGGTCCCCTATCCGCTGGCCGCCGCCGCACTGGCCGAGGCGCGTCGCATCACCGCGGCGCATGGCGTGTCGCCGGCCGTCACGTACGGGCATCTGGGCAACGGGCATCCGCACCAGAACTTCATTGCCCGCAATCCCGCTGACGTGAAGCAGATCGAGGGCGCGATTGCCGAGACGCTGCGCGCGGTGATCGCGATGGGCGGCACCGTGGCCGCCGAGCACGGCATCGGCAAGGTGAAGAGCAAGTGGCTGGGACTGCAGCTCGACGCGCGGGCCATGGCCGTGGCGCGTGCGCTGAAGCACGAGTTTGACCCCGAAGGGCGCCTGGCGCCCGGGAATATCCTGTGAAGCGCTACGCATCCATCGTATTCGACGCCGACTCGACGCTTGCCGGTATCGAGGGCATCGACTGGCTGGCATCGCGGCGCGGCCCCGGCGTGCAGGAGGCGGTGGAGCAGCTCACGGCGCAAGCCATGGACGGCACCGTCGCGCTGGACGATGTGTACGCGCGCCGGCTGGCGCTGGTCACGCCGACGGCACTCGATCTCCGGGCGCTGGCCCACGCGTACGTTGCCGCCCTCGCTCCCGGTGCCGCCGACGCGATCGCGGCACTGCACGCCGCGGGGGTCGAGGTGCACGTGGTGAGCGGCGGCCTGCACCCCGCCCTCCTGCTGATGACCCGCGCGCTCGGCATCGCCGACCGGCGCGTGCACGCGGTGCATCTCGAGGCCGACGCCGACGGCCGGTACGAATCCGTCGTGCCGACGCCGCTCACCACGCAGGACGGCAAGCGACTCGTCGTGGAGTCGCTGAACCTGCGGCGGCCGATCCTGGCAGTCGGCGACGGCGCCACCGACCTGGCCATGCGCCCGGCAGTCGACGATTTCGCCGCTTACATTGGATTCGTGCGCCGCGACGCGGTCGTCGCCGGCGCCACGCTCACGCTCGATTCCTTCGCCGCCCTCGTCGCCCACGCCCTGTCCGCATGACCACGCGTCCGTTCGGCACCTTCTTTCTGCCCGGCCCCACCGAAGTGCGGGCCGAGATTCTCGCGGCCATGCTGCAGCCCATGATGTCGCATCGCAGTCCCGAGTTCGAGGCGCTGTACGCGCGCTGCGACGAGGGGATGCGACGGCTCTTCCGCACCACGCGCCCCGTCTTCATCAGCAGTTCGTCGGCCACGGGGCTGATGGAAGGGGCGGTGCGCAACGCGCCGGCCGGTCGCATCCTGTCGCTGGTGAACGGCGCGTTCTCGGCGCGCTTCGCCGAGATCGCCCGCGCCTGCGGCCGCACCGTGGATGTGTTGCAGGTGCCCTACGGCGAGATCGTGCCACTGGAGCGTGTGGAGGAGGCCCTGCGCGCACAGCGCTTTGCCGCCGTCACGGCGGCGCACTCGGAGACGTCCACCGGGGCCGCGCAGGACGTGCAGGCCATCGCCGCCATGGCGCACGCCAACGGCGCGTACTCGCTGATCGACTCCGTGTCGGGGCTGGGCGGCATCCCGGTGGAGACCGATGCGTGGGCGCTCGACTTCGTGCTGACCGGATCGCAGAAGGCGCTGGCCCTGCCGCCGGGCCTCGCGTTCTGTTGCGTCAGCGACCGCTACCTGGCGTCGGCGGGTGACGCGCCGGCACGCGGCAAGTATTTCGACATCGTGGAATTCGCCGCGTACGCCGCCAAGCGGCAGACCCCCAACACGCCGGCCGTGTCGCTGTTCTACGCGCTCGATGCGCAGATGGCGGCCATTGGCCCCACGGGCACCGAGTGCCGATGGGCACGCCACGCCGCGATGGCGGCGGTGACGCACGCCTGGGTGGAGACGCAACGCAAGGACGGACGGCTCGACGGCATCCTGGCGCCGTGCGGCGCACGGAGCAACACGGTGACCGTGGTGAAGACGCGCGCGGGGACCGACGCGCGCACCGTGGTGGACGCGGTGCAGGCGCGCGGCCTTACGCTGGGCGGTGGCTACGGCTCGATGGCGGGGACCACGTTTCGCGTGGGGCACATGGGCGACCACACGGTGGAGACGGTCTCAGGGCTGCTCGCCGTCGTAGAAGAAGTGCTCGCCCACGGGTGACGTCACGGGTGACATGGTGGACTCGGCACGCGTAATGCGCACCGGGTCCGACGCCAGCACCTGACGGTGCTCACCGAGGAGCAGGCGCGCGACGACTGCCTGACGGTGGGCGAAGATGCGGCGCAGGGTGCGGCGCACGAAGGGCGCCGCCAGGTCGCCGAGCGGGGCAAACGGCAGGCGGAAGGTCACCTCGTCGTCGATGCGCGTCCCGCGCGGGACCCGCGTGAAGCGGTGCACGTGCACCCACGAGGCATAGGGGCCGCGCGCCTGCGTGTCCACGAAGAAGTGCGGCGGCTCCCAGTGCGTGATGAGCGTGCGCCAGCGCATCGGCACGCCCCACAGCCCGATGCTGTAGTCGATGATCGCCCCGGCTTTCATGTCGACCGGCAGGCGCGTGAGGATCCGGAAGTCGAGTTCGGGGGGAGTGATGCGCCCGAGGTTCGCCGCATCCGCGAAGAAGGGGAAAATGAACTCCGGCACGACGGGCAGGGTGACGGAGGTCGTGAGTCGCCAAGGACGGGTGGCCATGCCGCAGGAAACCGGAACGGGGGGACGCGCGTTGAGGACGCAGTAACGACCCTCACACGAGACCAACGCCGCGCCGTGGCCTCGCTGTTCCCGGCGACGCGCGCGACGCCACCCTATCTTTCGCGACCGTGACCGCACCCACCGACCGCCCCGCCGACCTGCTCCCCATTCGCTACGTCGCGGAGCGCACGGGGCTGTCGCCTGATGTCCTCCGGGTCTGGGAACGCCGCTATGGGGTGGTGAACCCGGTGCGCTCGCCCGGCGGCCAGCGTTGGTACACCGCCAATGACCTGGCCAGACTGCGCCTGCTGGCCCGTGCAGTGCAGGCCGGCCGGAGCATCTCGCGGGTGGCCGCGCTCGATGATGCGGCCCTGGCGCACGTGGTGCACACCGAGGAGTCGGCGCGCCTGGTCCGCGGCTCCGAGCACGCACTGGTGGCCCAGCCGTACCTGGGTGTGGCGATTGGCGCCGTGGAGCGGATGGACGACACGACGCTGGAAGTCACGCTGCGTCAGGCCGCGTTGCACTTGAGCATGACGGAACTGCTCGACGGCATCATCGTCCCGCTCATCTGCAGCATCGGGGAGCGTTGGGTCGCCGGTACGCTGACCCCGGCACATGAGCACCTGGCCTCCTCGGTGATCCGCCAGCTCTTCGGGTGGATGAGCGAGCAAAACACGCCGGCCGCTGGCGCCTCGACGATGCTGGTCACCACCCCCGCAGGGCACCTGCACGAGATCGGAGCCCTGCTGGCGGCGGCCACGGTGGCGGCGAATGGCTGGCGCGTGGTATACCTCGGCCCCAACCTGCCGGCGAGTGACATCGCGAGTGCCGCGATGACGAGCGGGGCGCGCACGGTGGCGCTGAGCATCGTCTATCCGACTGACGATCCACGGATGGATGACGAACTCCGCGCCTTGCGTGCCGCGCTCGGCGCCGACGTGGGCATTCTTGCCGGCGGTAGCGCGACGGCCGCCTACCGCCCCGCGCTGGATGCGATTGGAGCGACGGTGGTCACCGACCTTCCGTCGCTCCGCGCCTGGCTCGCGTCACAGGCTGCTCCCTAGCCGCGGTCCCTGGCCGCGGCTCCTCGTTACATCTTCGGACCGCGGTCCAGCTCGTCGATAGTCCTGGTGCTCGGCTTGCGCGTCTTCTGCAGCCGCGCCGCCACCTTCTCGTTGGCAGCGAGCACGCGCAGGATGTTGCCGCTCGCGACCTTGCGCAGCTCATCGTCGGTCCAGCCGCGGCGCGCCAGCTCGGCGAGCAGGTTCGGATACTTCGACACGTCTTCGAGTCCCTGAATGTGCTCACCGCCGGTGCCGTCGAAGTCACCGCCGATGCCCACGTGGTCGACACCGGCGACCTTCCTGATGTGGTCGAAGTGGTCGGCCACGTCCTTGAGCGTCACGATCGGCTCCGGGTTCGCC
>CANNKR010000155.1 GCA_947504615.1 Gemmatimonadota bacterium
CATGGCCGGGTTGTCCCACGGCTTGCCGAAGAACTCGAACTCGGTCAGCCCCTGCGCGTCGCTCGCACCGTACCACGACCACCAGTTGCTGATCATCCGATCGGCCTCGGCGACCTTGTAGCGATTGGTGTGCGACGTGATCCACGCCGTCATCACGCCGCCATACGAACCGCCGGTGACCCCCATGCGCGTGCTGTCCACGTCGGGACGCCGAGCGGCGATGTCGGTGGCCTGCATCAGGTCCTTGTAGTCCTCGGCGAACCAGCGCCCCCGCGTGCTGTACGTGAAGTCGGCCCCCGATCCGCTGGAACCGCGCGGGTTGGTGTACAGCACCATGACGCCGGCGCCGGCCAGATTCTGGAACTCGTCGAACCACCCTTCGTCGTAGCGCGAGTGCGGGCCGCCGTGGATGTACAGCACCAGCGGGTACTTCTTGCCCGCCTGGTACCCGAACGGCTTCATCACCCACCCTTCAATGGTGAGACCGCCGACGCCCTGGTACGTGAACTTCTCCGCGTCGCTCCAAGCGATCTCGGCGTTCACCTTGTCGTTGAAGCTGGTGAGCTTGCGCTCGTTCTTGCCGTCGTTCTTGCCGTCCTTCTTCCCGTCGAGGTCGGCAATGTAGAGCTCGGTGGGCGCGGTGACGCTGGTGGCGACGAACGCCACGCGGGTGGCGTTCTCGTCGCGCGCAAAGCCACGAACGACCCGGCGGCCACCGATGGTCTCGCGCATCTGGCCGCTCTTGGTCAGCACGGTAAAGAGTGCCGTGCGACCGCCGACGTCGGCGCTCATCAGGATGTCGCCGTTCGGGAGGAACTCCGCGCTGGCCGGCTCGTACTGCCAGCCGTTGGTCAGGTTCTGCGGTGCACCGCCGTTGGCATCGATCAGCATGAGGCGGGCGTTCTTGGTGCGCTCGGACCGGCCGATGAACGCGATCTTCTTGCCGTCAGGCGACCAGGCGAGTCCCTGCTCGTCCCCTTGGAGCGCCGCGACCAGACGCGGCGCGCCCCCCGTCACAGGCATCACATAGATGTCGCGATCGTTGCGCGGCGCCTCATCGCGCAGGGCGTCGTACGGCAGCTTGGCCAGCGAGTCGGCCGCCTGCTGCACCACCGAATCGGGACGCAGCTGCGCGTCGGCCGTGAAGGCAATCCACTTGCCGTCGGGTGACACCGTGGCCTCGCGATGCGAGTAGCGGGTGCTGGTCACCTGTACCCGCTTGGTGCCGTCGAACTTCTGCGAGAAGATCTGCTGCGGGCGAATCACACGCGCCTCACGCGGATTCGGCAGGTATCCCAGGCCGTTGGCCTTGTACGGGAAGTTCACGATCTGGCGGCCATCGAAGCGCGCCTGATCCACCGGTTTGGTGATCGCGCCATAGGGCGGAAAGGCCATGGCGCCAGGCGCCGCCGCAGCACCCCCCGCACCGCGTCCGCCAGGACCACCGGGGCCGCGCGCACCGGCACCGCCCGTCGTGTCGACCACGTCCGTGAACACCGCGAAGCTCTTGTCTGTCGGCACCGACCCTGCGGGGTAGTTCTCGACCTGAGAGGTTGCCCCACCAGGCTGGGCCATGCGCAGCGCCCACGTCGAGCCCTTGCCGCCCGGCCGATTGGACGTGAAGACCCGATCCTTGCCGTCGGGCGAGACACGCGGGTTGGAGCTCTCGTAACCGGGGGAGGTGTAGCGCACCGCCTCGCCGCCGGCTGACGGCACCGCCCACACCTCGTTGTGGCGCTTGTTCTCCTTTTCCACGACGGTCGTCACGGTGAACGCGATCAGCTTGCCATCCGGAGACATCTCGGGGGCGCTGAGCGTGGTCACCTTGTACCAGTCGTTGGGGGTGAAAGCGCGTGGCGCAGGCGACTGGGCGGCAAGCGGGGTCGCGAGAACAAGAAGGGAAAGGACTCGACGCATGACGACTCCAAAGAGGGACGGGGCGAAAATCACTGACAACTCGAGACTACACCATCATCCGCTTCAGCACGGCCCCCGCCCTTCTCGCCGCCTCGGCGATCCGTTCGGGCGACGTGATGAACGAGACACGGAAGAACCCTTCACCACCGTCGCCCAGCGACTTGCCGGCCAGGGCGATCACGCCCTCCTCGCTCATCAGCCGTTCGTGGAACGCCACCGAGCTCACGCCCTCGGGGAGCGGCACCCAGAGGTACATGGAAGCCTTCGGCGACTCCACACGGAAGCCCTCGGCCCGGAAGGCGGTGACGGCGGCGTCGCGACGCAACCGGAACGTGTCCAGGTTGCCCGGCAGCCATTCCGCGTGACTCTCGAACGCGGCGATACCGGCCGCCTGCGTGGCCATGAACTGACCCGTATCGAGGAAGCTCTTCACCTTGGCGAGCGTTCCCACGAATTTGGGCGCACCCACCGCCCACCCCAGACGCCAGCCGGTCATGTTGTACGTCTTGGACAGCGAATGGAACTCGAGGGCCACCTCGCGCGCACCGTCGATCTCGAAAATACTGGGCGCCACGTACCCGTCGAAAGTCATCTCGCTGTACGCGTTGTCGTACACCAGCAGGATGTCATGCTTGGCGCACCAGTCGACGACCTTCTTCAGGTAATCGCGCGGCGCGACGGCCGCCGTGGGGTTGTTGGGATAGTTGAGGTAGAGGAGTTTCGTGCGACGGCGGACGTCCGCCGGGATTTCGTCGACGTCCACCAGGAAGTTCGTGCGTGGCGTGATCGGATAGAGGTACGGCTCAGCGTTGCTGAGCAGGGTGCCGCCGAGGTACGCCAGGTACCCCGGGTCGGGGATGATCGCCACGTCGCCCGGTTCCAGGTAGGCGAGCGCGAGGTGCGCGATCCCCTCCTTGCTGCCGATGAGCGGCACCAGCTCGGTGAGCGGATCAAACGTCTGCCCGAAGCGCTTGGCCATCCAGGCCGCCGCCGCCTCGCGATAGGCGGGCAGGCCGAGCCCGAAGCCGTAGCGCGACATCGCCGGGTTCTGCGCCGCCTCGATGAGCGCCGCGACGACCTTCGGCGGCGGAGCGAGGTCGGCATCGCCCGCGCCAAGATCGATGACGTCCACGCCGCGGGCGATCAGCTCCCGCTTCTTCTGCGGGATGGTCGCCAGCATGTAGACGGGAAGATTCAGGAATCGCTTTGAATGATTGGGCATGATCGGCAGTTCGGATTCCGACGTTCGGATTGCGTTCGCGGCCCGCGGATACGGCGGCGGATCAACAGTAGACTTCGCCTGTTTTGTACGGGCTGAGAACGTACAGCGTTGCGCTCACGGCCGCCTTACCCCGTCGACGGCCGCGGGAGGTCAAAGACGTCCTGCGCCCGGAGTTCCGCCCACTCGTCCCTTCCGAGCCGGGCGACGAGCGCCTGCCCGGCGGTGTCGAACAACCCGTCGTCGCGCAACGCTGCGTCGTGCACGCGGACGTGTACGATCTCGCCGATCACGTAGTTGGCCGCCTGCGGACCGTCCCCGTGCCGGACGACCTGAAACAGCCGGCACTCGAGTGCTGCGGGACTCTCCGCCACTCGGGGCACACGCACCAGGTGGGATGGCTCGCGCGTAAAGCCGGCCGCGTCGAACTCGTCCACGTCCGGGGGATAGTCGAACGACGCCTGGTTCACCCGCTCGGCCATCCGGCGCGTCACGACATTCACCACGAACTCGCCCGTCGCCTCGATGTTGCGCAGGGTGTCCTTGGGGCCGCGCTGGCGATCGTACAGCGGCGAGAACGCGAGCGACGGCGGCTTGCCGCCCCCCATCATGAAGAACGAGAACGGCGCCAGATTGCCGCGCCCATCGGCATCCACCGTCGACACAAGTGCGATGGGTCGGGGGGCGATGAGGCTGGTGAGCAGGCGGTAGCGCTGCAGGGAGTCGGCGGAGGCTAGCGTGAGTTCCATCAGGGGTTCGCTTTGAAGAGAAGCTGTCAGCTGTACGTCTTACGCAGTACGCCGTCTGTTCACTGCGCATCGTCCTGCGCACTACGCCGTCTGTTCACTGCGCATGGCCCTTCGCGGACGGCGTACAACGTACAGCCCAAAGCGTACAGCTTCCTTTCCCATCTCAACTCGTCGGCGGGCTGAACCCTTCCCCACCCTCTATCCAAGACCGGAAGTAATCCGTGTCCTCGCAACCCAGCACCGCCTTGGCGACGTGCAGCGGGCGGAACGAGTCCATCATCACGGCGAGTTCGTTGGTTCCCTTGGCGCCGATGCTCGCCTCCGTGCGTCCCGGATGCGGGCCATGCGGCAGGCCATCGGGGTGGTGCGTGAGGGAGCCGTACTCAATGCCCTTGCGGCTCATGAACTCGCTGGACGCATAGAAGAGCACTTCGTCGCTATCGACGTTGCTGTGCGCGTACGGCGCCGGCACCGCCTGCGGATCGAAGTCGTAGGGGCGCGGGCAGAACGAACAGATCACGAAGCCGTCGCCCTGAAAGGTCTGGTGCACCGGCGGCGGCTGGTGGATGCGGCCGACGATCGGCTCGAAGTCGTGGATGTTGAACGCCCACGGATAGAAGAAGCCGTCCCAGCCGACGACATCGAAGGGATGGTGGTCGAGCACCATCTCGGTAAGGCCGTTGTACTGCTTGACGATGATCGGGAAGTCTCCCTTCTCGTCGAACGTCGTCAGCTCGGTGGGCCGCCGGAAGTCGCGCTCGCTGTACGGCGCCCCTTCCACGATCTGCCCGTATTCCGTGCGATAACGCGACGGCGAGCGCACGTAGCCGCGGCTCTCCATGATCAGCAGCTTCGCCGCGCTGGTGAATCGCCAGCGGTGCATGATGCCGCGCGGCAGCACGACGTAGTCCCCGGGTTTCACCTCGAGGTATCCGAACTGCGATTCCAGCGTCCCGGCGCCATCGGCCACGTACACCACTTCGTCGGCCTGTGCGTTGCGGAAGAAGTGTTCGTCTTGAATGTCGGGCTCGCTCCAGAGCATCGCGATGTCCGCGTTGAACAGCAGCGGAATGCGATCGAGCGTCGGCGACCCCCCTTTGGGCGTCAGCGTGCGCGTGCGAAAGTGCCGGTGCCGGAGCGCCAGGTCGCCATCCTTCTCGTACGGCGTCTCCTTGAGGCGCCGCACACTCTTGATCGTCGTGGGCGGATGGATGTGATACAGCAGCGACGACGGGCCCGTGAACCCCTCGTTGCCCATCAGCTGTTCGCTGAACAGCCCGCCGTCGGGACGACGGAACACCGTGTGCCGCTTGCGCGGCACCTGCCCGAGCATGTGATAGAACGGCACTAGAGGTTCCCCCGCAGTTCCTGCTCGCGTTCAATGCTTTCGAACAGCGCCTGGAAGTTCCCCTTGCCGAATCCCTTGGCGCCCTTGCGCTGGATGATCTCGAAGAAGAGCGTCGGACGGTCCTGCACCGGCTTGGTGAAGAGCTGCAGCAGGTACCCCTCGTCGTCGCGGTCCACGAGGATGCCGAACTCCTGCAGCACGTCGAGCGGCTCGTCAATCACGCCGACGCGCTGCTGCAGCGTCTCGTAGTAGGTCGTGGGCGTCTTGAGGAACTCGACGCCTCGCGCGCGCAACTCGCGCACGGTGGTGATGATGTCGTCGGTGGCCACGGCGATGTGCTGCACACCCGGGCCGCGGTAGAAATCGAGATACTCCTCGATCTGGCTCTTCTTCTTGCCCGACGCGGGTTCGTTGATCGGAAACTTGATGCGTCCGTTGCCGTTGCTCATCACCTTGGACATCAGCGCCGAATACTCGGTGTTGATGTCCTTGTCGTCGAAGGTGAGCAGGTTGAAGAAGCCGAGCACGCGGGCGTAGAAGTCCACCCACGCGTTCATCTTGCCCAGCTCGACGTTGCCCACGCAGTGGTCGACGTACTTGAGCCCGACCGGTGACGGCGCATACTCCGGCGTCATGGCGCGAAAACCCGGAAGGAAGAGCCCCGTGTAGTTGCGACGCTCGACGATCGAATGGATGGTGTCGCCGTACGTCTTGATGGCCGCGATGACCACCTCGCCGTCCGTATCCTTGAGGACTTCGGGGGCGTGCACCGATTCGGCGCCCCGCGCGATAGCCTTGGCGTAGGCGTCACGCGCATCATCCACCCAAAAGGCCAGGTCCTTCACGCCGTCGCCGTGCAGGCGCACATGGTCGGCGATGGGCCCGTCCGGATGGATCGCCGTCGTCAGCACGATCCGGATCTTGTCCTGCTGCAACAGGTAGGACGTGCGGTCGCGAACGCCCGTCTCGGGGCCTCGGTAACCGACCAACTGGAAACCGAAGGCCGCGCGATAGTAGAGCGACGCCTGCTTGGCGTTGCCGACGTAGAACTCGATGTAGTCCGTCCCGTTGATCGGGAAGGTGTCGGCAGTTGGACTGGTGGGGGCCATGGGGGGCGGTAGACGGTAGACGGTGGACGGTAGACGGTAGACCTTTGCAGCAGGGGAAAATGTATCGTGGGCGGCGGGAAGGCGACAATTCCGCGGGGGCGTGCGTTTCGCAGCGGCTCGCCATTCCCTACTATTAAGGTGGCCTGGGCGCGTCGCCGCGCCGGCCCATCCAGTACCCAACCCTGCCAAGAGCTTCCCATGCCTGGCTTTACGAAGACCGTGCTCTCCCCCGAGGAGACACTGAAAATCGCCCCGGAAATCGGGCGCATCCCGACCGCCCGCGTCTGGGTCTACCGCTACACGAGCACCGCCGCCCCGTGGACGCTGAGCATCGCGACCCATGCCCAGCCGGACTCGCACATGCTGTCACTGGGCGGCTTCCGGATCGCCCCTGAGACGCGCACCAGCATTCCGGGATGGAACTCCGATCACGAAGCCATCGACCTGGCCATCGGCATGGACGAAAAGGTCTTCTGGTCGCGGCTGCTCAAGGTCGGTGGCCCGCACGTGCAGCGGGACTTCTCGCGCATCGTCGGCGGCAAGTGCGTGATGCACCCGACGCCGGGCTCGCGCGTCGGCGAGCCGCGCGACACCGAACTGCTCGACTTCGCCATCGCGTGCTTCAAGGACGTCGAGTCGTCGCACGGTTTCTTCCTCACCACGGGCCAGGACCTGGGCCACGGCGTGATGAACGACGGCGTCACGCAGTCGCTGCGCTACTTGAACGCGCGCTACAAGGGGAGCGTGATCTCCGACACCGGGCACCCCACGGCCGAAGGCAACTACCGGATGCTCGTCGGGATGCTGAAGGGCGCGGCCATTCCTCTGAAGGGATCCGTCGTCGGGATCATCGGTGCCGGCAATATCGGCCTGCACATCATCGACTCGCTGCTGGCAGACGGGGCGACACCGCTGGTGGTGGAGGCCCGCGCCGACAAGCGTGCTGCGCTCGAAGCGCGCGGCGTGAAGTGCTGGGCCGCGGAGGCGAAGCTGGAGTTCCTGCGGCAACCGATGGACGCGCTCGTGATCAACGCGGCCGGCAACACGCTGGACGACGCCACGATCGCGGCCTGCGCGGCCAATACACGTCTCCGGGTGATCAACGGGTCCGAGAATCTCGTGATGCCGGACCACCCGACGGGCGAGGAAGCGCTGCGCCGGGCGCACAAGGTATTCTGCCCCACCGAGTGTGGCGGCATGATGGGCTATCTGACCGCCGCCGAGGAGTATCTCAGCCACATCGCGAACGACGAGTTCAGGATTTCCGCGATGCTCGACGCGGCCCAAGGGCTGGAATCACCGGGCGAGGTGGCGACGCGGCACGTGATCGCCGGCGGGTATGCGCAGACCATGGATCAGGCGCTGCGGCAACTGTACGGATAGGCTGGTGGTGCGCCGGGTTCGGATTCGTTTTTTTCAACACGGAGACCGGAGGGCCGCGGAGGGCCACGGAGGACTGCAACTGAACAACAAGGGGTCGTGGCGGACGGTACTCTCCGCCGCGACCCTTTTATGCTGTTGTCGTACTCCGTGGCCCTCCGTGCGCCTCCGGTCTCCGTGTTATTGAAACCGACCCCAGCGTTCATATGGCGCTGGGATTTGTTATTTCAACACGGAGCAACCGTGTTAAAGAATTGAAGATTTGGGTGTTAGGCCGTGGCGGGCGTGGGGGC
>CANNKR010000156.1 GCA_947504615.1 Gemmatimonadota bacterium
CCTCGAGGAAGACGAAGGGCGCGGTGCGCCCCTCGGCCGAGAGCGTGCGATTGACGCGCCCGAAGATCCCGTCGAGTTCCACCGGCTGGATGTGCTTGGCGGCGTCGATGCGGAATCCCGCCACGCCGAGGCGCGCCAGCATCACCAGGTAGTCGGCGATCTTCTGCTGCACGGCGTCAGAACCGGTATTCAGGTCGGGGAGTCCCAGCAACTCGCAGTCCTGCACGATGGCCGCGCTCTGGTAATTGTTGAGCGGGCACGCGGGATGGAAATCGGACGGTGCGTACAGCGGCTGGTAGTTGTAGCGCGTGTACGCCGTGCCGTTGCTGCCGACGCCATTGCCCGGCGCCATGTGGTTGATGACCGCGTCGGCGTAAATGTCGACGCCCACGGCCTTGCAGCGCGCCACCATGTCGACCAACTGGGCGCGGGTGCCACCCTGCGTACGGTCAATCGAGTAGCTCACCGGCCCGTAGCGCTGGGCCCACGATCCATCGCCCGGGATGTTGTGTTCCTGCGGCGGCGAGATGAGCGCCGCGCGGTATCCGGCCGGGGCGAGCACCCGCTCGCACTCGGTAGCGACATCGGGCCAGTACCATTCGAACAGCTGCACAAAGGTGTCGCCGCCCGCCGCGTGTCCGCTCGCCCGATACGTCGATGCGAGCACGGGCCTCCCCGCGGGCGTGTTCCCTGCCGGCGGCGTAGGCCCTGCCGACGAAGCAGCCCCGCCGCACGCCGCAATGAACACGGCGCCCAGCAGGGCCAACGCAAACGCCCGGCCCGAGACAGGGCCTCGGACCGGGCGTCTGGACCTGCGCAACGCTTAGTACCCCGTGTTCTGCTTCAGCTTCGGGTTCGCGATCAACTCGCTCGCCGGAAACGGATACAGGTCACGGAACGCGGCCGTTACGGCACCAGCCGCCGTGCCGCCCTTCCACTGCCACACCCCGGCCGTGCTGAACTGGCCGTAGCGGATCAGGTCGGTGCGGCGCGTGCCTTCCCAGAACAGCTCGCGCGCGCGCTCATCGAGAATGAACGCCGTGGTGAGCTGCGCGTCCGTGATCTGGCCCGTGGTGTTGCCATAGGCCCGGTCACGCAGCGCATTCACGTACGCCAGCGCCTGCGCCCGCGTACCGCCGCCGCCACGCAACATGGCCTCGGCGTAGATCAGGTAGGCGTCGGCGAGGCGGAACACCGGGAAATCAGTGTCCACGAACGTCGAGTTCTTCCCCTTGCCACCGGTCGACGTGGCGTTGGTGTACTTCATGACGCCGACGCCCTTCTGGTAGTCCGTCAGGTTCGTCATGCTCCCAGAGAATCCGTCCACTGTGAGCAACTGTCCACGCTTGTCCGGGCTCGTCGGGCCGAAGTTCGGGTACAGCGCGGCGACTGACGGCTTGCTGCGAAGGCCCCACCAGCCGCCATCAATCCCGAAGTCACCGGAGTTCATGTTGGCGCCGACCTGGGCGTGAATCAGGAACGTCATGCCGCCCCACGTCTGGATCTTGTCGCCGTCCTGCTGGATGGCGAAGATGATCTCGGGCGAGGTGTTGTTGTCCGCCGAGAACATCCGGCGGAAGTTCGCGTCCAGGCGGTACGAGCCGGCGATCACCTTCTGCGCCTCGGCCAGCGCCTCGGCGTACTTCGGCGTGCCGCTGTAGACCTGCGCGTTCAGGTAGACCTTGGCGAGCAGCATCGCCACCGCGCCCTGATCGACGCGGCCGTACTCGCCCGTGCCGACCGCGGGCAGATCGCCGCGAAGGGCCGTCAACTCGCTGACGACGTAGTTGAACACGTCGGAGCGGGTTGCCTGCGCCGGGGGCGTCTTGCCCACCTCGTCCGTTTCCTTGACGAGCGGAACGGGGCCGAACAGGTCCATGGCGTGCCAGTAGCTGTACGCCCGGAGGAAGCGCGCCTCGGCACGGTACTTGGTGATCTCGGTCCGCATGCCAGCCGACACGCCGCGAGAAGCCAGCTTGCTCTCGGACGTCTCACGCAGGAACTCGTTGGCGAGCCCCACCTGGAAGTAGATGCGATAGTACATCGAACCGAGGAACGAGTTGGACGACGCCCAGATCTGGGTGTTCAGTTCCTGGATCGGGCCGTCATTCCACGCGACAGCCGCCTCGTCGGTGGGCAGCTCTTCCATCTGCCACCAGAGGCGCATGTACTGCGCGAAGCCTTCATCGAGGCCCGAAATGTCGCCGTTGCCGGCCGGGCCCTGCTGGCCGCTGGTCGCAAGACCGGCGTACAGCTTGGCGAGGAATGCCTTGTACGACGCTTCCTCGGAGAAAATATTGGCGCTGCTGACGCTGCTCTTGGGCGCCACCGTCGGATCGGTGCACGCGGTCACCACCAGCAGCGCGCTGGCAGTGATGAGCATGGAGCGAATGATGTTTTTCATGAGTCTGTCTCCGCTCAGAAGCCGAGGGTGAGGCCGGTCGTGAACGTGCGCGAGAGCGGGTACAGGTTGTTGTCGATGCCGTTGACGCCGGCCATCGGGTCAACGCCGCTGTACTTCGTGCTCGTGAAGGCGTTCTGGACCGCACCGTAGATTCGCAGCGACTTCAGCTGCGGCACGTTCTTGAAGGTGTAGCCGACGCTGACGTTGTCGAGGCGCAGGAACGACGCCTTTTCGACATAGAGGTCGGAGAAGTATTGCGTGCTGGTGAAGCCGTACGTGAGCACCGACGAGTGGAGGTTCGACGGCGCCTGCGTGCCCGTGAGGGCGCGGTAGGTGCCCTGCGACGAGGCCACGTTGTTGTAGACGTAGTTGCCCAGGTACATCCGCGCCGTCGCCGACGCATCCCAGTTCTTGTACGCCACCGTCGAGGTGTGCCCAAGGATCCAGGTCGGCGCGGGGCTCTGGTACGCCACCTTGTCGTCCTGGGTGATCGCGCCGTCCTTGTTCTGGTCGACGTACATCTCCAGGTCCGACTTGTTGCCGGTCACCGGCTTGCCGTCGGCTCCGTTCTTGTGCCGGAAGACGAGGAACGAGTTGATCGGCTTGCCCGGCTGCAGCACCTGGATGGTGTTGCCCACGCCACCGGAGATGCCACCGACGAGGATCTTGTCGGTGCCCGAGCCGCTCACCGACTCGATCTTGTTGGTGTTGTGCGAGGCGGCAAAGCCGGCATCCCAGCGCCACGGCGACTTCTTGCCGTCGAACACCACGGCGTTGACGCCGAGTTCGATGCCGCTGTTCTTCATGCTGCCGATGTTGGTGGTCACGTAGTTCGACAGGTTCGTGCCCGCCGCCACCGGCACCGTAAAGATCAGGTCCTTGGTGGTCTTGCTGTACACGTCGACCGTGCCGGTGATGCGGTTGTTGTAGAGGCCGAAATCGATACCGAAGTTCGACGACGCCGTCTGCTCCCACTTGATGTTCGGATCCACCGCGCTCGGGCGGATGGTGCTGACGAAGCTGTTCCCGAACTGGTACATCGCCTTGCCGTCGCCAATCGTGTACGTCGACATGAACATGTAGTTGCCGAACGACTGGTTGCCGTTCAGGCCCCATGAGGCGCGCAGCTTCAGGTCCGAGATGTCGTGGAACCGCTGCATGAACGGCTCTTCGATGATGCGCCAGGCGGCGGCCACCGACGGGAAGATGCCCCACTGGTTCCCCGAACCGAACCGCGACGACCCGTCACGCCGGACGCTGCCGGTCAGCAGGTACTTGTCGCTCAGCGTGTAGTTGGCGCGGCCGAAGAACGAGATCAGCTTGCTTTCGTCGACCGAGAGGTACGTCTGCTGCACCGTCGCGCCCGGGACGCCGTTGGCGCCCAGCAGGTTCGTCGACAGCTTCTCGGCGTAGAACGACGGATAGTCGCCGCGCGAGTTTTCATACGTGTAACCACCGGTCACGTCGAAATTGCTGCCGGCGTCCGACAACTTCCGGGTGTACGTGCCGAACAGTTCGAGGACGGTGTTGGTCTGACGGGGGTTGTTCTTGTCGAACCGGCCACCACGGCCGCCCTCGACGTCGAACTGCGACGTGCTCGGCGAGAACGACACGCGTGAAGACTGCGTGAAGTCGTAGCCCGTGCGCACGGTGGCACTCAACCCTTCGAGCCACGGCGCCAGGTACTTCGCCTCGACGTTGCCGACGCTGCGGTACACCGTGCCGCGGCTGCTGATCGCGTCATAATCCGCGAGCGGGTTGTTGGCGCCCAGCCAATCGGCCCACTGGAAGTACGTGCCGTCGGCGTTGCGGATCGGCTGCGTCGGCGCCATCGCCGTTGCCGCGCCCATGCCGCCCGACGGATAGTTGTCGTCCGCCTTGCTCCCCTTCAGGTTCACGCGGAACTCGAGGTGATCGTTCATCAGCAGGTCGCTGTACGTCAGCCCCATCGACGAACGCCGCGAGTTCGTGCCGAGCACGACGCCGTCCTGGTTCAGGCTGCCGATCGACAGGCGGTAGCGCATGTCGTCCTTGCCGCCGGCCATCGACAGATTCTGCTCCGCACCGCCGGCCGCCTGCGTCACCGCGTCGACCCAGTTGGTGTTGGCCGCGCCCAGCTTCGTCACGTTTTCCGGCGCGTACTGCTGCACCGCGGCGCGGAACTGCGTGGCATTGAGCATCGACGGCTTCTTCACGATCGACGACGTCGAGTAGTTGCTCGAGAACGAGATGGTCGACGCGCCCGCGACGCCCGACTTGGTCGTGATCAGGAGCACGCCGTTGGCGCCACGCGACCCGTAGATCGCCGACGCCGAGGCATCCTTGAGCACCGTGATGTTGGCGATGTCGGCCGGATTCAGGAAGTTGAGCGGATTGCGGCCCGACGAGACGCCACCGCCCACCGACAGCGGAACGCCGTCCACGACGAACAGCGGCTCGTTGCTCGCGTTCACCGACGTGCCGCCGCGGATACGCATCGAGATGCCGCCGCCCGGCTCGTTATTGTCGATCACCTGCACGCCCGGCACCTTGGCCTGGAGCAGCTGCTCCGGGCTGACGATGCGGCCAATGTTGAAGTCCTTTTCCTTGACGGTCTCGGCCACGCCCGTACGATCCCGGACGTTGCGCACGCCACCGTACCCGGTAATAACCACGCCGCTGATCTGGCTGGCCGTCAGTTTGAGGCTGAAGTCTGCCACGACCGTGGCGCCCGAGGCGACCACGACGTTCGCCGAATCGGGCGCGTACCCGATGCGCTTGGCGCGTACCTTATGCGCCCCGGCGCCGACGACAATGATGTACCGGCCGTCCTCACGCGTGATCGCACCGAACTTGGTGCCGGAGACTACGACCTCGGCGCCCATGATCGGTCCCGAGCCGTCCGCGGCCCGCACGGTGCCGGTGATTCGAGTTGCCTGCGCGAGCGCCGGTTCGCTCACACAGAGGGCCGCGAATAAAGCCACGACTCCAGTCCGCCACATAGGGCTTGCTCCTGGGATGGTTAGAAGGAAGAGTCCGTCATCCCAGAAGTGCCATATAGGATAACACTTTGCGTGCTCCTATTTTAAATCGTTGGCCCCTTATGGGACGTAGGGAAGATATCATGCCCGCCAATATTCTGCACACCGTTTGTAACGACGGCAGAACGACCGGACGAGAGACAAACACGGGCGCGTTTCCTGGGGTTCCCGGGAGGGGGGCCGCCCGCCCCCCTCTCCCTGGGGGAGGCCCGATTCCAGCCCCAGACTCAGGCCGGGGCCGTCCCGCGGTTCAGCGCTTTTGCGGCGCCCGCAGCGACGCTTCGCGCGCCGCCCTGAACTCGCTGCCGGCGTTCCACGTGGGCCATACCCGGCCGTTGGCGATGTCGAGCGCCACGCGGATGGTCAGCCGGGTGTCGTCCACGATGCCGGCCATGTCCCAATCGGCCTTGACCTCATCGGTCGGCTTGTGATAGTCCCGCGCGAGGTACACGGCGCGCACACTGTCGCCGTAGGTGGCCGACCGGCCGATGTAGTCAATCCCGGGGAACAGGAACGACAGCGCCGGCACCCCGGCGCGGGCGAGTTCCAGGTGATCGGCCCGGTAGAAGTACCCCTTTTCGGGTTCCGGGTCGGCCTTCACCACCCGCTGATCCTTCGCCGCCTCACGGGCGAGCAGTTCCTCCAGGGATGACTGGCCGAACCCGAGGCTCACGATCGAACGGGTGCGCCCCCACGGGTTCATCGCGTCCATGTTGACGTTCGCCAGGGTGCGCGCGAGCGGAACCACCGGATGCTGCGCGTAGTAGCGCGCGCCGAGCAACCCCGCCTCTTCGGCGGTGACGGCCGCGAACACCAGGGTGCGACGCGGCGCCGTGGGCAGCGCCCGAGCGGCCGTGGCCGCCGCCAGCAGCCACGCCACGCCGGAGGCGTCGTCGAGCGCACCATTATAGATGGAGTCGCCGTTGATCGGCCGGCCGATGCCGAAGGTGTCCCAGTGGGCGCTCAGCAGTACGGCCTCGCCGCGCACCTGCGCGTCCGACCCGGCAAGGGTCGCGACGACGTTGCGCGAACTGAACTGGCGCACGCGGTTCTGCACGTGGAACGTGGCCGTCCCCTTGAACGTGACCGGCTGGAACCCACGCGTGCGCGCCTGCCGTTCGATCGCCAGAAAATCCAGCCCGGCCGCCGAAAAAATGCGCTTGGTGGCGTCCAGGTGAATCCATCCCTCGATGGGCGTATGCGCGGGACCTCCCACGACCTCGAGCCGTTCGCGGTCATTGGCCTGCACCACCCCCCACGCGTATCCGGCCGGCCCCGTCTGGTGCACCAGCAGTACCGCGGCCGCGCCACGCGCCGCGGCCATCTCGTACTTGTAGGTCCAGCGCCCGTAGTAGGTCATCGCCACGCCGCGGAAGGTCGCGGGGTCCAGCCGGGTGCTGTCCTTCGGGTCGGGGACCGGCGGGTCGCCGACCAGCACCAGCACCGTCTTGCCGCGCACGTCGACGCCCTTGAAATCGTCCCAGCCAAGCTCAGGGGCCACGACGCCGTAGCCCACGAAGACAATGCCGGTGGAGTCGATGTTCACCGTCTCGCTCGCGCGCTGCGACCACGCAATGATGTCGTCCAGCGGCTTGAGTGACAGACTGGTGCCGCCAATGCTCAGCTGCGCCGTCAGCCGCGACGTGGTGCCGATCATCGGCACGCGCTGGATGTAACTGCCGTCATCGCCGGCCGGCGACAGCCCGATCTCGCGGAAGCGTCGGCTGATGTACGCCGTCGCCGAATCCTCGCCGGCGGTGCCGACGGCCCGCCCCTGGAACCGGTCCGACGCCAGCTCGCGAATGTCCCGCAGAATCGCATCGCCATTCACGGATCGCTCGGCGACCCCCACCGGCGATCGCGCCGGGGCGGACTGCGCGACAAGGCCCGACGACAGCGTCGGCGAGGCGACCAGCAGGAACGACACGAGCAAACGGGACGTGCGCATGGCGAGGTACCAGGAAGGGTTGAGACCACCTGAGGGAAAGGTAGGCAGTGCTCAGCCCCGACGCGATGAACGGCGGATGCGGTCAGACGGTGGCGCAGAAACGGCGCCGAGGTGATTCTTCATCGGTGGCGCCGCCGCGAGCGGCGCCGCACGAGGGCAGGTGGCAGAGTGGTTTAACGCTCCGGTCTTGAAAACCGGCGTTCCTGCAAGGGAACCGGGGGTTCGAATCCCTCCCTGCCCGTTGGTGAAGCACGTAGCCCTGCCCCGAGTCGCTGGGCAGAGTCCTCCGCAATTTCCCAGGCGGTGGACGTTCGTTTGATCTGTGGGCTCACGGCAGCGTCACGCCGCACAGTCCCAGGCGTAGATCCCTTCGTCGCCCGAAGGACCGTTGGCCGCGAACGCAATCACGAGCTATTGCATGTGAGTCATGCGCCACTCGCCGCCCAGATGGCTGCGTCGCGTCGGCGAATATCCCGCATCGAAAGCGACAGCGCCAGCGCGACGGCCCTGCGGGAGACCGCTTGGGGCAAAACTCGCTCTCACGCGAGGATTTACCTGATAGTCCGTTGGCAACTTCCCTGTCGCCAGCCGAGGGGCCAAGGGCTATTCTCCAAGGCAGTCGTAAGGAGTGTCC
>CANNKR010000157.1 GCA_947504615.1 Gemmatimonadota bacterium
CACCGCGGTGGCCGGTGTGGAGCCGCGCGTGATGGGGATCGGCCCCGTGCCGGCGTCGCAGAAGGCGCTCGCCAAAGCCGGGCTGACCATTGACCAGATGGACGTGCTGGAACTCAACGAAGCCTTTGCCGCGCAGGTGCTGGCATCGCTCCGCGCGCTCGGCGTGGCCGACGACGACCCCCGCGTGAATCCCAACGGCGGCGCCATTGCCCTGGGGCATCCGCTGGGGATGTCAGGGGCGCGACTGGCGATCACCGCCGCGCGGCAACTGCAGCGCAGCGGCGGACGCTACGCGCTGTGCACCATGTGCATCGGCGTCGGCCAGGGGATGGCCGCCGTGCTCGAGCGCGTGTAGCCGTGGCCAACATCTTCTCGTTCGATGGCTTCGTGCCGGTGGTGCACGAGAGCGCGTTCGTGCACCCCAATGCCACCGTGGTCGGCAACGTCACGATCGGGCGCGACGTCTACGTGGGCCCCAGCGCGGTGATCCGGGGCGACTGGGGCGGTGTGGAAATCGCCGATGGCTGCAATGTGCAGGAAGGGTGCATCATCCACATGTTCCCGGGCGTGGTGGTGCGGCTGGAGGAGAGCGCGCACATCGGGCACGGTGCGGTGGTCCACGGCGCGCACATCGGGCGCAACGTGCTCGTGGGCATGAACGCCGTGGTGATGGATCGTGCCGACATCGGGGACGAGTGCATTGTGGGGGCGTTGACGTTCGTCCCTTCGGAGATGCGGGTGCCCGCGCGATCGGTGGTGGTCGGCAACCCGGCGCGGATCGTGAAGCCGGTGAGCGACGAGATGCTGGCGTGGAAGACCGATGGGACCGCGCTGTATCAGGCGTTGCCGTCGGCGCTGCGTGCATCGTTGCACGCGTGCGAACCGCTGCGCGAGGTGCCGGCCGACCGCGCGGCACAGCGATCGACGTACACGGCGTGGAAACAGACGCGGCGCGACTGACGCACTGCGCGTGACACGGCGCCCCCTGGTGCCATGACGGAGACTCCCTGATGATCGCCCCCACCGCCCTGCCCACGCCGCTCGATCTCTCGGGCCACGCGCCGCGCGCCCTGTTCAGTTATGCCGGCGGCGCCTGGGTGCGCGGCGCGGGAACGCCGACGCCGTTGCATCACGCCGTGACCGGCGCGGTGATCGCCCACGCCAGCACCGGCGGCCTCGATTTCGCCGCGATGGTGCACCACGCGCGCTCTGTGGGCGGCCCTGCCCTGCGGGCGATGACCTTTCACCAGCGCGCGCGCATGCTCAAGGCGCTCGCGCAGTTCCTGATGGCCCGCAAAGACGCGTACTACGCCGTGTCGGCGGGGACGGGGGCGACCACGCGCGACAGCTGGGTGGACATTGAGGGAGGGATCGGGACGCTGTTCGCGTACGCATCACGCGGGCGGCGCGAGTTTCCCGACGAGACGTTCCACGTGGACGGTCCCACCGAACCGCTGTCGAAGGGCGGCACGTTCGTGGGCCGCCACATCTGCGTGCCGCTCGAGGGCGTGGCCGTGCACATCAACGCCTTCAACTTCCCCGTGTGGGGGATGCTCGAGAAACTCGCGCCGACGCTGCTGGCCGGCGTGCCCGCCATCGTGAAGCCGGCGACGATCACGAGTTTCCTCACGGAGGCGGTGTTCGCGGGGATGATCGAGAGCGGCATCCTGCCGGCCGGGAGCGTGCAGCTGCTGTGCGGGAGCGCGGGCGACCTGCTGGATCATCTGGACGAACAGTGCGCGGTGGCCTTCACCGGCAGCGCCGACACCGGGCGGATGCTCAAGCAGATGCCGGCCATCGTGCAGAACAACGTGCGCTTCAACGTGGAGGCCGATTCACTCAACTTCTCCATGCTCGGCCCCGATGCGGCGCCGGGGACGGAGGAGTTCGACCTGTTCATCAAGGAAGTGGCCAACGAAATGACGTCGAAGGCCGGGCAGAAGTGCACGGCGATCCGACGCACCATCGTCCCCGAGACGATGGTGGACGACGTGCGCGCGGCGTTGGCGACGCGGCTGGCCGGCACGGTGATCGGTGACCCGGCGGTGAAGGGGGTGCGCATGGGGCCGCTGGCCGGACGCGCCCAAGTGGGCGAGGTGCGCAAGGCCGTGGAGGCGATCACGAAGGACGCCGAACTGGTATTTGGCGCGCTCGACGCATTGCAGGTGACCGGCGCGGATGCCGCAGCCGGCGCGTTCTTCCCGATCCTGCTGTTCGCCTCGAGCGATCCGTTCCGTCGCACCACGCCGCACGACGTGGAAGCGTTTGGCCCGGTAAACACGCTCATGCCGTACAGGAACCTGGACGATGCGATGGCGCTGGCCCGCCGCGGGCGCGGGTCGCTGGTGGGGTCGGTGTTCACGAATGACGACGCGGTGGCACGCACGGTGGCGCTGGGCACGGCGGCGCACCACGGGCGATTGCTGCTCGCCAACCGCCACACGGCCAAGGAGAGTACGGGGCACGGATCGCCCCTGCCCAACCTGGTGCACGGCGGCCCCGGACGCGCCGGCGGTGGCGAGGAGATGGGGGGCGCACGCGGCGTGCTGCACTACATGCAACGGACGGCACTGCAGGGCTCGCCGACGACGCTGTCGCACGTGGTGCGCGAGTACATGCCGGGGGCGGCGACCACCGGCGACGCGGTACACCCGTTCCGGAAGCACTTCGAGGAGCTCGCCATCGGCGAGACGCTGATCACGGCCTCGCGGACGATCACGCACGAGGACGTGGACAAGTTCTCGGACCTCTCGGGCGACCACTTCTACGCGCACAAGAGCGACGAGCTGGCGCGGCAGGGGGTGTTCGAGAAGAAGGTGGCGCACGGCTACTTCATCCTGTCGGCTTCGGCGGGATTGTTCGTGGACCCGGCGCCGGGGCCGGTGCTGGCGAACTACGGCCTGGAAGGGCTGCGCTTCGTGAAGCCGGTGTACCCGGGCGATGCGATCCACGCGCGGCTGACGTGCAAGCAGAAGACGGCGAAGGAGACGCTGCCCGACGGCATCCCGCAGGGGGTGGTGGCGTGGGACGTGGAAGTGAAGAACCAGGACGATGAGCCGGTGGCGGTGTACACGATCCTCACGCTGGTGCGGCGCTCGGGCTGAGTTCAGTGCTGGTCTTTCAGTCCGGTACTTTCAACACGGAGACCGGAGGCGCGCGGAGGGCCACGGAGTACGGCCACAACATTAAAGGGGTCGTGGCGGAGAGGCCTTCCCGCCACGACCCCCTGAAGTTGTTGCTGTTGTTGTACTCCGTGGCCCTCGATGTTCCTCGTTTTCCTCCGTGTTCAAGAAACGAATCCCAGCGATCGGATTCGTTCGTTCAACACGGAGACCGGAGGCGCGCCGAGGGCCACGGAGTACGGCCACAACATTTAAGGGGTCGTGGCGGAGAGTACTTCCCGCTACGACCCCCTGAAGTTGTTGCTGGTGTTGTACTCCGTGGCCCTCTGCGAACTTCCGGTCTCCGTGTTCCACGACTCGATTTCAGAATATCGGTACTGATGAGATTGGGATATTCAACGCGGAGGAAGACGAGGAACAAGAGGGCCACGGAGGACAACAACAATTCAAAAGGGGCGTGGCGGACCGTACTCTCTGCACAAGCCCCCAAGAATCGCAGTTGTTGTACTCCGTGGCCCTCCGTGCAACTCCGGTCTCCGTGTTGAAAGAACCGGACCCGCGTCACCTGCGTCGTAAACACGGTTGCTCCGTGTTGAAAGCACCGAATCCGGCGTTGCGATCAGTCGAGCCGAAGCTCAGGCAGGTCCCGGAAGTGCATCAGCGACTCGGGGTTCGACAGCGCGTCCCGGTTCGTCACGGGGCGTCGGTGCACGACGTCGCGCACAGCGACCTCGCTGATCTTGCCGCTGAGGGTGCGCGGGATGTCGGCCACCGGCACGATGACCTTGGGCACATGATGCGGGCTCGCATTGCCACGGATGGCCTGGCGCATGCGCTCCGCCAGGGCGTCACTGAACGTCGCCCACGGCTGCAGTCGCACGAAGAGGACAATGCGCACGTCGGCGCCCCCGGCCGCATCCGGAACATCCTGCCCGATCACCACACTCTCCAGGATCTCCGGCAACGGATCCACCTGCCGGTAGATCTCGGCCGTGCCGATCCGCACGCCGCCCGGGTTGAGCGTGGCGTCGCTGCGGCCGTAGATAATCAGGCCGCCCCTCGGCGTCTCCTCAGCCCAGTCCCCATGGCGCCAGGCGCCGGAATAGGTGCCGAAATACGCCTCCCGGTATCGGGCACCGCCCGGATCATTCCAGAACGCCACCGGCATCGACGGAAATGGCGCCGTGCACACCAGTTCGCCTGGCGTTCCCACCACTCGTTGCCCTGCGGCGTCCCAGATCTCCACCGCCATGCCGAGCCCGAACGACTGCAGTTCGCCGCGATGCACCGGCAGCAGCGGATTGCCGAGGGCAAAGCAGCTGATGATGTCGGTGCCGCCGCTGATGCTCGCCAGCATCACCCCCGGCTTCACCTCGCGCGCCACGTAGTCGAATGAATGCGCGGCCAGCGGACTTCCGGTGCTGAGGATCGTGCGCAGCGCTGACAGGTCGTGCGTGCGGCCGGGCGCGAGTCCGCCCTTCTCGGAGAGCGCCAGGAACTTGGCGCTGGCGCCAAAGACCGTGACGCGCTCCTCGGCGCAGAGATCCCAGAGCAGCGCGGGATGATCGGGCGTCATCGGTGCGCCGTCATACAGCACGATCGTGGCCTGCGACGCGAGCGCCGAGACGAGCCAATTCCACATCATCCAGCCGCAGGTGGTGAAGTAGAAGAGCCGATCGTCGCGCTGAAGGTCGAGGTGCAGGAGATGCTCCTTGACGTGCTGCAGCAGGGTGCCGCCCGCGCCATGCACCATGCACTTGGGCAGCCCCGTGGTGCCCGACGAATACATGATGTAGAGCGGGTGCGAGAACGGCAGCTGTTCAAAGACCAGCGGCACGCCCTCCCCCGACGACAGGAACTCCATCCATCCGACGACCCGCGGGACGCGGGACAGATCGGGAGCGTCGCGCAGCACCGTGACGACGATCACCCGTTCGAGTGACGGGATAGCCTCGGTGATCTCGCGCACGCGATCGAGGCAGTCGATCTCCTTGCCTGCGTAGCGATAGCCGTCGGCGCAGAACAGCACCCGCGGCTCAATCTGCCCAAAGCGGTCAAGGACGCCCCGGGCGCCAAAGTCCGGCGAGCACGACGACCAGACCGCGCCGATGGAGGCCGTGGCCAGCATGGCGACGACCGCCTCCGGCACGTTCGGCAGGAAACCCGCCACGCGATCGCCGGGGACGACGCCCGAGGCCCGAAGCGCCGCGGCGACCGCCGCCACCTGGTCGTGCAACTCGCGATACGTCAGGCGGCGGGACGAGGCGCGCTCATCGCGCGCGATGATCGCCACGGCATCGTCGCGACGTCGCAGCAGGTTCTCGGCAAAATTGAGCCGCGCGCCCTCGAACCAGAGCGGACCCAGCAGCGGGTCGGGAGGCGCCACGCGCGCGCGCCCGATGAGCACGGCGTCCCAGGTGCCGCCGCCGGGTTGCTCCTCGGCGATGATGTCGGCCCACCGCCAGAGCGCTCCCCAGAATGATTCCAGATCTCTGGCCGACCAGGCATGCCAGTCGGGCCATGGCGCATCGGCCGCCGGCGATGAGGTATGGGTGCGGGCGACCTCCGTGAAAAAGCGCCCCATCGCCGTGCGCTGGCGCGCGTCAGCGGGGGGCGTCCAGAGGGGGGCGTCGGGGGGGGCCATATCGGAATCAACCACTCTGGAATCGGTACGGAAAGTGGTATATTGGTGATTGGCGCATTTTCCGGTGGAACCGGGGAGGCGCCTTGTTCGTTGAGCCCGTTCGCTGTGTGCGCACAGCGCGCCACCGGTCTTCTTTCCCCCCTCGTTGGAGATTTCCCCTGATGCGACGCAGCATTACGGCGATGGCATTTGTTATTCTTGCGGCTTCCTCGCTGGCCGCCCAGCAACGCGTCCTCCCCGTCGAGGTCGGCGTTTTTGGACAGTTCACGAAGTTTGACGACGTTACGAAGCTCGACAACGCCGCCGGGTTCGGCGGCCTGGTGAGCGTGCCCGTGCTGCGGCGCTTCCACCTGCAGTACGAAGCCGATTTCGGTTCAACCAAGAGTACGCGCGTCGGTGACCTGACGGCATTGAACCACCGCTTCGACATCGTCTACCACGTGCCGATCCGGGATGGCCATACGTTCTTCGTCGGTGGCGGCTGGACGGGGTCGCAGTACAAGACCGACACGACTTACAACCAGTATGACTCGGGCGCCAACGCGACGATCGGAGTGCGGTGGTGCGTCAACACCAATTGGGCGGTACGCACGAGCGGCGTGATGGATTTCAAGGACCCCTCGGATCAGGTGCCGACGGGCGACCGCACGCAGACGTTGTCGCTTCGCGCCGGCATCAGCCGCTTTTTCGGCGGCAAGCCGGCCCAGTCGCCCTGCGCCGTGGTCGTCCCGACGCCCGCCCCCGCCCCGGCACCGCCGCCAGCAGCTCTGGCGCCCGCACCGGCGCCTAAGGCCGAGCCGAAGCCCGAACCGGTCGCCGCGCCGGCGCCGGCCCCAGCCCCAGCCCCGGCCCCGAAGCCACGCGAGATCTTCCGCATGACCGGCGTCTACTTTGCCTTTGACCAGGCCGCGTTGACGCAGGCCGGCAAGGACACGCTGGAAGCCGCGGTGAAGTACCTGTCGGCCAACCCCGGCTCCAAGGTGGAGATCCGCGGTCACACGGACAACATCGGCACGGACGAGTACAACCGTTCGCTGTCGGATCGTCGCGCGACGACGGTCATGACCTACCTCCGGACGCGCGGCATTGACGCGTCGCGGATGTCGGCCAAGGGCTTCGGCGAGAGCGAGCCGGCGGCGGACAACGGCACCTCGTCGGGCCGGGCACAGAACCGGCGCGTGGTCATCGTCGAACTCTGACGAGCCAGCGGATTCCGGATATCGGATTTCGATTCCGGAATCCCTGGTGTCGCGCACCCTCCTGGTCGACGCTGATGCCTTCTTTGTCGCCGTGGCCCGCCACGTTGATCCGGAAGTCGTCGGCCAGGCGACACTACTGATTGTTGGCGGGCGCCCGGGGTCGCGCGGCGTGGTCTGTTCGGCCAGCTACGAGACGCGCGCCTTCGGCGTACGCAGCGGGATGCCGATTTCGCAGGCGCTGCGGCTCTGTCCGCAGGCGATGTGTGTGCCCGTGCCGCGCCATGCGTGCACCGACACGAGCCGGGCCATTCGTGGCGTCCTCGATCGGTTCACCCCGCAGGTCGAGGCCGCCAGCATCGACGAGTGGTACCTGGACCTCGCGGGGACCGAGGCGCTCTACCACCACGAGCCCATCGACGTGACGGCCCAGCGCATTCGGGCCGAGGTCTTCGCCGAGACCGGGATGCGCGTGTCCATTGGGATCGGCCCCAACAAGCTGGTGGCCAAGCTCGCGGTGGAGCGCGCCAAACCAAAGCCAGGCACAAACGCCACCGGCGTGCACATGGTCGATGACGACTGCGTGGCAGCCTTCATGGCCACCCTGGCGCTGGCCGACATTCCGGGGATCGGCCCCAAGCTGCAGGAGAAACTGGCGCGCGTCGGCCTGGTGCTGGTGCGCGATGCACTGGCGGCCAACCCGGCGGATCTGTCGCGATGGCTGGGGCGCGAGACGGCGCACCGCGTGCTGCACAAGGCGCGTGGCGAGAGCGACGCCGCCGTGGAACCGCGCGCTCCGGCCAAGCAGGTGAGCCGCGAGGAGACCTTCGACCGTGATATCACCGATGCCGCAGCGCTGCGACGAGAACTGCGCACACTGGCCGACCGCGTGGCGGCCGACCTGCGCGGGGATGGCCTGACGGCTCGCACCGTGACGGTGAAGGTGAAGGACAAGACGTTCACCAGCCGCACGGCCA
>CANNKR010000158.1 GCA_947504615.1 Gemmatimonadota bacterium
GGGGAGCGCAATCACTTCTCCACGTGGCTGGCGGCGCGCGCCGAGTTCGGCCTGGCGCATCGGTTGCGTGCCAAGCGCGTCTCCGACTACCGGACCTCCGAGGAGCTGCGCGCCAAGCTGATTGCCGCGATCGCCGAGTACCGCAGCGATCAGGCGCAGTTGCAGGTGGGCGACTTCGACCGCGACGTCTTCGACGCCACGGTGCCGTTCTTCTCGCGCATTGGCGGCGGGTCCATTGGCGGCAAGGCGCGCGGACTGGCCTTTGTGCGGCGGTTGGTGGGACTGCACGGCGTGAATCGCCGCTTCCCCGGCGTGCAGGTGGGCGTGCCGCCGGCCGTGGTGATTGGCACCGATGTCTTCGACCGGTTTCTCGCCGACAACGATTTGCTCGGCGTGGCGGTGAATGGGACCGACGACGAGGCCCTGCTGCGCCGATTCCTCGCCGCGCGCCTTCCCGACGACGTGCTGGCCGATCTCGACGCGTTCCTGCGCCAGGTGAACTGGCCGCTGGCGGTGCGGTCGTCGAGCCTGCTCGAGGACTCGCAGTACCAGCCGTTCACCGGCGTGTACGACACCTTCATGCTCCCCAACCGGCATCCGGATTTCGACGAGCGCCTGGCGCGCCTGGTCGAGGCGGTGAAGCGCGTCTACGCCTCGACCTTCCTGCGAAACGCCAAGGCCTACCTGCGGGCCACGCCGTACCGGCTGGAAGAAGAAAAGATGGCGGTGATCGTGCAAAAGGTGGTGGGCGCCGAGCACGGGCCGCGGTTCTATCCGGATTTCTCCGGCGTGGCGCGGTCGTACAACTTCTATCCGCAATCGCCGCTGCAGCCCGAAGACGGCGTGGCCGCGGTGGCGCTCGGTCTTGGCCGGGCGGTCGTGGAAGGCGGGCGCGTCCTGAATTTCTGTCCGCGCGCGCCGCGTCACCTCGTGCACTTCTCGTCCGTCACCGACATCCTCGCCAACTCGCAGCGGTCGTTCTGGGCCGTGGACTTTGACGCCAGCGCGGACATGAGTACGGGCATTGACGCGGCGGGGCTGCGCGAGCGGAACTACGACCTCGACGTCGCCGAGGAAGACGGCACGCTGCGCGCCCTCGGCTCCACCTATTCGGTGGAGAACGATGTCGTCTACGATGGGCTGTCGCGCCCCGGCGTGCGGCTCGTGAGCTTTGCGCCGATCCTGAAGCACGGCCTCTTCCCGTTGCCGCAGCTTCTGTCGGAACTGCTGGAGATTGGCGCGAGCGGCATGAACCGCCCCTGTGAAATGGAGTTCGCGGTGCGCCTGTCGCAGCGCCCGGACGAACCGCACGAGTTCGGCTTCCTGCAGTTGCGACCGCTGGTGCAGTCGCGGGCAAGCGAGGAACTCGAGATTGGCGACGTGGACCCCGCGACGATTGTCTGTCGCAGCCCGAGTGTGCTCGGCGACGGCCTCATCGACTCGCTGCGGCACGTGGTGGTGGTGGACTTCCACCGGTTCGACCGGTCGCAGACGCTTGAGGCGGCGCGTGCGATTGCCCGACTCAACGTGACGCTCGCGGAGCGTGGCGTGCCGTACCTGCTCATCGGCGTGGGACGGTGGGGGTCGGCCGACCCCTGGCTGGGAATTCCGGTGCGATGGGACGAGATCTCCGGTGCCCGCGTGATCGTGGAGGCCGGCTTCCGCGATTTCCGAGTGGCGCCGTCGCAAGGGAGCCACTTCTTCCAGAATCTCGTGTCGTTTCAGGTCGGGTACTTCACCACCAACCCCGAGTTCGGGGATGGCTTTGTGGACTGGGCGTGGCTGGCGGAGCAGCCGGCGATCGCCGAGGACGGGCACGTGCGCCTGCTCGAGTTCGACACGCCGCTGGTGGTGCGCATGAACGGCCGGCGCAGTGAGGGCGTCATTCTCAAGCCGCAGTAGCCGGCACTCAACGCGCCCCCCCAGGGGCGCGTTGCTTTATCGATTGGCAATCACCACTCGAGCCCCAGGATCTCCCTATGCCATACACGCTGCGCTCCGCGCGTCAGCTGATCGCCCTCGGCGTCGCTGTCTCCGCCGGATGCGCCACGCTCTCGCACAAGCCGTCGGCCACGGCCGCCGCGCCGGCGACCACGCCGGCCGCCGCGCGCGCTTCCGCTCGGGACGCGAGCAACGCGCCGCGCCGCGCGACCATCGCACGCGGCCACGTGGGTCCAATGGACTCCACGCGCGCCCGCCAGCTCTACGTCAGCGCGGATCCCAAGGACCTGCCGCGCGCGAACTTCGACGCGCAGGTGCTGGCCAAGGCAAGGACCGACAGCATCTACGCCGCCCGATTCAAGGGCGTCGTCGACTTCCAGAAGATCACGTACAAGAGTACGGCCGACGGCATGGAGATTCCGGCGTACTTGTTCTCGCCCATCAACAAGCGCGGGGCCAAGGGACATGCCGCCATGGTCTGGGTGCACGGCGGCGTGCACGGCGACTGGAACCAGGCGATGCTGCCGTTCGTGAAGGAAGCGGTGGATCGCGGGTACGTGATCGTCGCGCCCGACTACCGCGGGAGCACCGGGCACGGCGAGGCGCTCCATCAGGCCATCGACTACGGCGGCAATGAAGTCGTCGACGTGATGACGGCGGTCGACTTCCTCAAGACCCTCCCGTACGTCGACATGGACCGCGTCGGCATGATGGGGTGGAGCCACGGCGGCTTCATCACCTTCCTCAATGCCACCACCGCGACGACGCCGCTGAAGGCCGCCGCCGCCATCGTCCCGGTCACCAACCTGATCTTCCGGCTGTCGTACAAGGGCCCGGGTTACCAGCGCGACTACGCGGCCGAGTCCACCATTCGCGGGCTGCCGTTCGAGAAGCCGGACGAATACATCAAGCGCTCGCCGCTCTACCACGTGGAGAACCTGAAGATCCCGGTGCTCGTGCACGTGTCCACCAACGATCTCGATGTGAACTACGTCGAGGACCAGCAGCTGGTATGGAAGCTGCGCGCGCTCAAGCCGGACCTGGCGGAAACCAAGATCTACGTCGACCCGCCGGGCTGGGGCTCGTCGGTGGGGCACGCCTTCAGCCGCCGCGTCGACCCGGTGACGCTGGAGCGCGTCGATTCCCCCGACCAGATCGATTCCTGGACGCGCACCTGGGCGTTCTTCGAGTGGAACCTGCGCCCGTACGAGGACCGGTCCAAGCCGGCGCCGGCGATTCGGGTGATGCCGTAGGGAGAGAACGACAGAAACGACAGAAAACGACAGAGAACGACAGAAAACGACGGAAACGACAGAGGGCGCGGGGCTGAGCTGAGCCATCCCATGCATTCTCTGTCGTTTTCTGTCCTTCTCTGTCGTTTTCTGTCGTCCTCTCCCTTTACAGTCCCCGCCGCGCCCGCCATCTTTCTCATTCTGTGCGCGAGGCGCACTTAGGAGACGTGGCCGAGAGGCTGAAGGCGGCGGTTTGCTAAACCGTTTTACGGGTTTACTCCTGTAACGAGGGTTCGAATCCCTCCGTCTCCGTGTCGCGGGTTCGCCGTCGGTTGCGGCGGACCCGCTTTCATTTCCCGTCCACCGTCTACCGTCCACTGTCTGTGACTTTCCCCCGCCTTCGCTTCGCCCCCTCCCCTACCGGCTATCTCCACGTGGGCGGCGCGCGCACGGCCCTCTTCAACTGGCTCTACGCCCGCAAGCACGGCGGTCAGTTCCTGTTGCGCGTCGAGGACACCGACAAGGCCCGCAGCACCGACGAGTCCACGCGCGCCATCTTCGAAGGGCTCCGGTGGCTCGGCCTGCACTGGGATGAAGACGTCGTCTTCCAGGCCGCCAACGTCAGCCGCCATCGTGCCGACGTCGAGCGCATGCTCGAGAGCGGCCACGCCTACCGCTGCTTCTGCTCGGCGTTCGAACTCGATGCGCGGCGCAAGCAGGCCGAGGCCGCCGAGGGGGCCTTCAAGTACGACCGACGCTGTGACCAGCTCGACGCCGCCGAGGTGGCGCGCCGGGTCGCCGCCGGCGATCCCCACGTCGTCCGGTTCCGCGTCCCCGATGGCGCCACGGCGTGGACCGACCTCGTGCACGGCACCATCAGCTTTCCCAACAAGGACATCGAGGACTTCGTCGTCCTGCGCTCCGACGCCACGCCCATCTACAACATGGCCGTCGTCAGCGACGACGTCGCCATGCGCATCACGCTGGTGATGCGCGGCGACGATCACATCTCCAACACGCCCAAGCAGATCATGCTGTACCGCGCGCTCGGCGCCGACCTCCCCGAGTTCGCGCACCTGCCCATGATCCACGGGGCCGACGGCAAGAAGCTCTCCAAGCGCCATGGCGCCACGGCCGTGGCCGACTGGCAGCACGAGGGCATCCTGCCGCAGACCATGGTCAACTTCCTCGCGCTGCTCGGCTGGTCGCCGGGCGGGGAGTTCGAGGAAGTCATGAGCATCGACGAGCTGGTCGCCTCCTTCGACGCCGACGGCCTGCGGAAGACGGCGGCGGTCTTCGACGTCAAGAAACTCGAGTGGATGAACGGCCAGCACCTGGTGCGGATGCCGCTCGCCGACCTCGCGCCCCTGGCGGGGCGCACGATTGCCGCGGCCGGGCTGGCCACCGAACAGGAACTGGCCGCGCGCGGCGACTGGTACCTGCGCCTCCTCGACCTGCTGCGCGTGCGCGCGCGCACCGTCGATGACATTGCGCGGCAGGCCAGGCCGTTTCTGGTGCAGGCCGTGACCTACGACGAAGCGGCAGCCGCCAAGGCGTGGAAGGACCCCGCCGACGCACGCGCCATCGTCGCCGCCGCACGCGAGGCGCTGGTTGCTGCGCCGACGTGGGACGCCGCCTCACTCGAAGAAACGCTCAAGGCGGTCGGCGAAGCGCGCGGACTGGCCACCGGCAAGCTGTTCGGTCCCATGCGCGTGGCACTCACGGGCGAAGCCAACAGCCCGGGGATGTTCGATGTGCTCACCCTGCTCGGCCGCGACGTCGCGATCTCGCGCCTGACTGCCGCTGAAAATGAACTGGCGCGACGCGCCGAAGGAGGGGCCTGACATGCGCGCCGCACTCACGCCCATCGAACGAAAGGTCTATCACTTTCTGCTCGACCACCTCGCCGAGCACACGTTCCAGCCGAGCGTGCGCGACATCGCCAAGCACTGTCGCATTGCGTCCACCAAGACGGTCACTGACCTGCTGGCCTCGCTCGAAACGAAGGGATACATCGAGCGCGAAGCCGGACGTTCGCGCGGCGTGAAACTGCTGGGGTATGCAGGCCCGGTGGGCGTCATCCCTATGCCGCTCGTTCGCGTCGTCGCGGGCGGGGGCGCTGCGGTGGTGACCGCGTCGCTGTCGATCGACCGCTCCATGGTGCCGAGCGACGAGTGTTTCCTGGTGGAAGTCTCCAACGACTCCGCGGTGGCGCTGTGCGTCTACGCCGGCGACCTGGCCATGGTGCATCCGGTGGCACGGTCACGCGATGGCGACACGGTGGTGGTGCGCCTGGGCGATCAGGTGCTGGTACGCACCATTCAGCGGCGCGGTCAGGCGGTGGTGCTGCTCGCCGGTGATGGCACGGCGCCACTCGAACTCGGACCCAGCGACGACTTCGCAGTGCTCGGCCCGCTGGCGGCGGTCATTCGCCGTCCCGCACCGTCAGCCCTCGGCGGCGCCGCCGATCCGGGCAGCGCCGAGGGGTAGTCGGCTACGGCTTGATCGGCGGCGGAGCGTCGACCTTGGCCTGCGCCTCGCGGCGCTCGCGGTCCTTGCGCTCGCGCAATGCGCGTACCGCCGCCCGGAAATCGTCGTTGCGCGACACACGGGCGGCCTGCTCGGCGATTTCGCGCGACATGAGGCTCATGGTGCGCTGACGTTCCATCGCCACCGGGTTGGCCTGCACATTCAGCGGCAGCATGCTCAGCACCGCGGTGGGAATGGAGAATTTGCCCAGGCGAATGTACTGCTGATCGATGCCGTATTTCTTGCCGCCCTTGGTGAACGTCCAGTCGCCGGGTGCCCGCTGGTTGCCGTTGGCCAGCGCCAGCGAGTCGTTCAGCACCCGGATGCGGTCGGCCAGCAACGTGTGCAGTGACTCGGCGCGTGTGGTGGGTTGCATGGGGGCAATCACGACAGGCCCCGTGGGCAGCCAGAGGCGCGGATCGTTGTAACTGGGGCGCACGCCGCGTGTGGGACCACCCTCGCCCACCATCTCGCCGCTCCCCCCTTCGGTGCGCACCGTGGTCGGCGTGGGCGCGACGGGCACGGACACGGGAACCGAGACGGGTGCCACCAACTGCGGCGTGGGGGCTGCCGACGGGAGATGACGGTCGATGCGGTTGTCGCCGCCGGCCCGCGGCGGCTCTGTAGGAGGCACCGCTGCCCGGGGAAGTGCCAGGAACCCGATGCGTTCCACCTGTGCCGGGCGACCGAAATCACTGAGCAACGACGTCAGCCGGTTGGGAATGGCGATGATCCACAGCAGCGCCGCGCCGATCACCACATGCAGGGTGACCGAAACGACGAACGCGGGAACCGCGCGCGGCGGCCGTGGTGTCACGCCTGCGATTCCACCGGATTGCGCACCGTGCTGTAGCCCACCAGTTCGATCTCCACGATGTCGCCGGCCTGCAACGGGCCGACGCCCGCCGGCGTCCCCGTGGCCACCACATCGCCAGGCTCGAGCGTCATGATGTGCGAGATGTACGACAGCAGGCCGGGAATCGGGAAGACCAGGTCGGCGGTGCTGCCGCGCTGCTTCTCCTCGCCGTTCACGCGCGTCACCACGGTGATCGCGTCGAGCGGCGGCACCCCCACCCACTCGGGGCCGATCGGGCAGAAGGTGTCGAAGCCCTTGGCGCGGCTCCACTGCCCGTCGCTCTTCTGCAGGTCGCGCGCCGTCACATCATTCAGCGCCACCACCCCGCGAATGCCCGCCGCGCACTGCTCCGGCGTGGCCTTGCACAGCGTGGCCCCAATGACGATGCCCACTTCGCCCTCGAAGTCGACGCGCTGCGAGACGGCCGGCCTGACGATGGGCACGCCCGGCGCGATGACGGCCGATGGCGGCTTGAGGAAGAGCAGCGGCGCCGTGGGGACATCGTTGCCGAGTTCCTTGGCGTGTTCGCGGTAGTTCCGCCCCACGCAGACGATTTTTCCGGGTCTGGCCATTCTTGGAATCTACCCCGCTAGAACGGGAAAGGTGCATCCGCGTAAAAAGTCCGGAGCGTCTCGCGCAGCTCGGCCCACGGGGCCACTTCGCGCCGCGCGGGCGGCAACGACTCCAGCAGTTTGCCGCCATAGCCTTTGCGCAGGACGCGGGGGTCGCACAGCACCACCACGCCGCGATCGGAGACCGATCGGATGAGCCGTCCGAAGCCCTGCTTCAGGCGCAGGGCCGCGTGCGGGATCATGTAATCCATGAAGCTGTCGCCGCCGGCCTTTTCGATGGCCTCGCACTGGGCGGCGGTCACCGGTTCGGAGGGGACGCGAAACGGGATGCGCGCCAGAAGCAGGGCGTGCAGGGCCCGCCCCGGCACGTCCACCCCTTCCCAGAAGGACGACGTGCCCACGAGGACCGCGTTGCCATGATCGCGGAACCGGTGCAACAGCTGGTCGCGCGGCGCCTCGCCGTGCACGAGCAGCGGCCACTGTGACTCCACGTCGAGCGCGCGCAGCGTGCGCGCCGCCTCCTTGACGTCGCGATGGCTCGTGAAGAGCACGAAGACGCCGCCGTCCGAGACC
>CANNKR010000159.1 GCA_947504615.1 Gemmatimonadota bacterium
GCGCTGCCGCCGCCGAGTCCGCCACCGACCGGGATCTGCTTTTCAATCTCTATGGCGAACCCGCCCGGCCATCCGAAGGCGGCCGCGTAGGCGTCGGCGGCGCGCCACGCGAGGTTCTGCTCGGGCGCGCCGAGGTCGGGCGCAATCCCCGCGCCGGACCAGCGCACGTCGAGGAACCGGCCGGTCGCGGAACGGACGGTGACCACGTCGGCAAGCGCCAGCCGCTGGAACACTGTCTCGAGCTGATGGAATCCACCGGTTTCGCGCGCGAGCACACGCAGCGTGAGGTTCACCTTGGCCTGCGCCAATGCGCGAGCGGACGCACTCATGGCACCGCCCCGTGCTCACCCGTGATACGCCCCGATGCTTGGGCCTGTGCGGCCTTCACATCGCCCAGGTGCACGCCCATGCGAAGAAAATACCAGGCGCCGATGACCGTGATGGGAATGTACGAAAGCACGTGGAAGCCGATGGCCCAAGTAACGGCCTGCATGGTGCTGATGCCGTACACGGGGAGCGCAAGCTTGGCCGCCGTCTCGAAGACGCCGACGAATCCCGGTGACGATGGCACCGCCACGCCAATGACGATGATCCCCTGCACGAAGAGTGCGGCCGTGAACGGGGCGACGATGCCCACGGCCTTGAAGCCGAACCAGAACGCGAGGGCGTTCATCAGCCAGTGCACCAGCGCCCAGGCGAAGGTCGCCAGAAAACGCGCGGGTTCGCGCACGACCTGCAGGCCGGCGGCGAGGGAGTGCACCAGGGCGCCCACCCGGTCCTTGAACCGCGGCATCACCACGCCAGTGATGCGCACCGCCAGCGACTCCATGGGGTGCGGCCACTGCGCCACGGCAAAGAGCCCGGCAAAGGCCATCACGACGAAACCGGCCATGACCACGGCGATGGACTGTACCGAGCGCCCCTGCAGCATGAAGCCGGTGGGGAAGTCCGGCGCGAGCATGGCGACCACGAGCAGCAGCACCACGCAGAGTGCATCGAAGACGCGGTCCACAGCCAGCGACGCGAGCGCGGCCGACCACGGCACGTCCTTCCGCTCGCGCACGAGCACGAAGACGCGCACGAGTTCACCGGCGCGGGCGGGGAGCACGTTGTTGGCCATCATCCCGATGGCCGTGGCGCGCCAGAGCGGGCCCAGCGGCAGGTTGGGGGCGACGGGGTCGAGGATGGTGCGCCAGCGTCGCGCGCGCAGCGGGAAAATCAGCTGCGAGCAGATGGTGCAGAGGGCCCAGAGCACGAGGTCACTGCCGCGCAGGGTCGTGACCACCTGGCCGAAGTCGATGCCCTTGAGTGCGTACCACAGCAGGACTGCGCTGACGCCGATGCCGAGCGCGCCCCGCCAACCCATCTTCATCGGCTAGTCCGTGGTGGCGGCGAGCTCGAGCAAGTCGAACAACTCGGCGAGCATCGAGGGATCGGGCGTGCCGCCGGCGTTGCGCATGACGTCCCGCAGTTCGATGGCGCGTTCCAGGGCGTCGCGCCCTCGGTACACGAGGTCCTCGATGGGTACCGTGACGTCGTCGACGAACGCGAGGGGCTCGGCGAGCGGCGCATCGTCCAGCCCGCTGAGGCCGGCGATGCCGCGCTCCAGCAGGGCGTGCAGATCATCGCCAGACGTGGCCGGAGCACTGCTCACGAGAGAGGCCTGGTTCGCGGGCGCAAGGCTGGCGATGTCCACCACGTCCATGGCCACCGTGCTGGTGCTCAAGGCTCGCACGACGTCGCCGGTGGTGGCACCAGCGGGCGCGACCAGCAAGTCGCACGCCTTGTCGAGTGCCTCGAGCGCGAGCCGGCCAAGCAGCGCCGCCTGTTCGCGCTGCTCCGCGAAGAAGGTCGCGAGCGGCCGTTCGCCAAAGCTCGCCGCCAGCCGCGACAGCGCAAGCGATGCGGCACCGAGTTCGCGGCCCAGTCGTTCGCGCGTGGCCGCATCGACGGCGCGCGTGGCGTCGGCCACCAGCCGTCGCAGGTGCTCGGCATGACTGACGACATCCATCCGGAACCGCTCGGCTACCGTGGTCGGCGGATTTGGTGCCGCGCTGACGAGGCCGGGTTGACCGTCGTCGGGGAAGAGCGAGCTGATGGGGACGACGTCATCCACGGTGGCGGCGCTGCCGCCCAAGGAGGCCGCCGCCGCCGCGAAGGCGAGCAGTGCAGGCGAGGTCGTCGCGGGGCGATCGCCGCGCATCAGGGCGATGCTGCCGTCGGCCAGCACACCGGCGGCCGCAGAAAACAGTGCGCGCAGGGCGGGGGTGACGGCGCCGCCCATTTCGAAGGCCTTGGCCGCGTGGTCGAGGGCATCCACAATCTCGGGCAGCGGCGGCAGGTCCTTGAGCACGGCGATGCCGCGCAGTCCGCGCACGCGTTGCAACGCCTCGGCGAAGGCCGCGGGGCCCACCGGATTGTCGGCAAACTCCGAGAGCTGGCGGGCAATGCCAGCCGCTTCGGTGGCGAGAAATGCGGAGGCGTTGGGCGCGGCCGAGGCCGTGGTCGATGTCGGGGCAAAGCTGGTCAGTTCATTCACGCGAGCCGCGGCGCGGGCGGTCTCACGATCGCTCCAGGTGCGGACACCGCGGATGAGGATCTTCGCGTCGTCGATGGCGGCGATGGCTGCCCCGCGCACGGCGTCGTTCCACGGGATGGCGCCGGACTGCAGGGCGCGAAACACGCGCTCAAGCGCGGCGGCGACGTCGGCAATGCCGCCGACCTTGGCCATGGTCGCGCTGCCGCGCAGGGCGCGCGCATTGCGAAGGAAGCCCTCGAGGTCCGGCTGGCCACCCACAGCCTTGGACACGAGGCCGTCGAGGTGCTCGACGTACTCGGAGGCTTCGAGCGTGAAGAAATCGAGGAGGCCGCTGCTCATCTGGCGAGGAAGTTACGGGGCGGAAACGGAGGGGGCAACGCTCATCTACTACAGACGAGGGGGAGCGAGCGGGTGTAACGCCCCATCGACAGCACCCCGTCCCATCGCCGCCCGCATCTCCCGCACGGCCTCTTCAATCCCGATGAACACCGCGCGGCTCACGATGGAGTGCCCGATGTTCAGCTCCTCGATGTCGGTGAGCGCGGCGACCGGCGCGACATTGCGCGCCGTGAGCCCGTGGCCGGCGTGCACGGCAAGTCCCAGCGCGCGTCCGTGCCGGGCGCTTTCGCGCAGGGCCTGCAGCGTGGCGGGGTCCGAGGGCGCATGGGCGTAGCGTCCGGTGTGCAGCTCGATGGCCGCGGCACCCGCTGCCCGGCTGGCGTCGATCATGCGCGGGTCGGCGTCGATGAACAGGGAGCTCACGATCCCGGCGGCGGCCAGACGCGCCACGGCATCGCGCAGCCGCTCGGGCTCACGCGTGACGTCGAGCCCGCCCTCGGTCGTCACTTCCTGGCGGCGCTCGGGCACAAAGGTCACGTGGTGCGGGCGCAGGCGCTCGGCAATGCCGAGCATTTCGTCGGTGCAGGCGATCTCGAGGTTGAGTGGCGTCCGGCTGACCTTTACCAATGCGTCGAGGTCGGCGTCCTGTATATGTCGGCGGTCCTCGCGGAGGTGCGCCGTGATGCCGTCGGCGCCGGCGCGCTCGCACAGCACGGCGGCTTGCGCCGGATCAGGTTCATCGGTGCGGCGCGCCTGCCGGAGCGTCGCGACGTGATCGATGTTGATGAAGAGACGGAGATAGGCCGCGCCGTCGGTTCCTGCCATGATGTCCCCTCATTTTGATTCGCGGACGATGCCCGCGGGAGTTCCGAGTGAAACGAGTTGCCCTGCTGCTGCTGCCACTCACTGTCGCCTGCGCCAGCCTGTCCCGCGCCGGGTCCGGCGGTGGTGCCGAAAATCCGACATCGGCGATCCAGCAGTTCCTGGATGGTGCCAAGCGCAAGGACTTGTCAGCCATGGCCGCCGTCTGGGGCACCGAACGGGGTCTCGCCAGCCAATCGATGGGTACCAAGGAACTGGAACGTCGCGAGTTGATAATGATCCAGTGCCTGGGCCACGAAAAGGCCGTGTTGGGAACTCCGGCGCAAAGCGTGGGAGGCAGGCTTCGGATTCCCGTCCAGGTGATGGCCTCCGATCGCAAGGCCACGCCGATGTTTACCGTGGTGCGCGGTCCCAAGGACCGCTGGTTCGTGGAAAACTTCGAGATCGATCAACTTCGTGATCAGGGGTTCTGCAGCGCGCCGGCGACTTCGCCAGCACCGTAGGCGGCTCGAAACTGGCGGGATGGGGCGGCGGGGCACCGGGTAACCGGGGCCTTGCCGCCCCGATTAGTATTCTGACAGTTCGATGAGCACGCCGCCCGTCGACTTGGGATGCAGGAAGGCGATGCGCTTTCCCTCGGCCCCGATGCGCGGTGTGTCATCAATGAGGACGATCCCGGCAGCCTTCGCCTTGGCGAGTGTGCCATCGAGGTCATCGACGGTGAAGCAGATGTGGTGAATGCCAGGGCCCTTCTTGTCGACGAACTTTGCAATCGGCGAATCAGGGAGGTGGGGTTCGAGCAGTTCGACCAGCGAGTCCCCGGCGGCGACCCCGGCAATGCGGGCACCGTCGGCGTCATCCAGCGGCGATTCGGGCATGCCGAGGATGTCGCGATAGAAGGGCAGCACGGCGTCGAGGCCGCGCACGGCAATGCCGATGTGGGCAATGCGGGTGCCGCGACGAACGGAAGGAGTCATGGCAACGGCGCTCCGGCAGCAGGGTGGGCGCCTAACATTATCTAGCGCGACCGGTGGGCGGCACCGTCGCTGCGGAGGCAAGACACATGGCGGGTAATCTGGTAGCGGTGACGGACGCCGATTTCGAGCAGGAAGTGGAGAAGCACCCGGGCGTGGCCGTGGTCGACTTCTGGGCGACGTGGTGCGGCCCGTGCCGCATGATCGCGCCGATCCTGGAGCAGCTCTCGGTGGAGTTCGAGGGGAAGGTGAAGGTCACCAAGCTCGATGTCGACTCCAATCAGAAGACGTCGGCGCGGTTCAACGTCCGTTCCATCCCGACGCTGCTCTTCTTCAAGGATGGCAAGGTGGTGGACCAGGTCATCGGCGCGGTGCCGAAGGCGACGCTCGCCGCCAAGTTCCTGCAGCATTCGGCGTAAGGACACCCGTCCGGGCACCAGTACGGGCACCCGATTGCGGTGAGGGGGCACGCCCTCGCACAATTCAACCCGGGGTTCCGTCGCGGAATCCCGGGTTTCGCTTTTCAACTCCCCCATGTCCATCACCGCCGCACAACTCCGGTATCCCAAGGTGCGGGCGCTCCTGCCGCGCACGCGGCTGGCGTACGTCCACCTCAAGAACCTGCTGACGGACGCCAAGCGTGACCGCACGGCGCGCGTCTTCGGCTACGTCGGCATCTGGTTGCCCGACGAGTTCCTGATGCTGTACATGGAAGAGGGCGAGGTGGTGAATGCGACGGGCACCACCGACGGGCGCCACTGGCGCGCGCTCCCACTCAGCGAGGCGGTGGGGAAGGTGCCCAGTGCGGCCGAGTACGGGGAGATCTGTTTTCATCAGGCGGCGGACGAGCAACTGGCGGCGATGTTCGCGACGCAGCTGATGCCCGACGTGGCGTGGCCGGCCGAGTTGGCGCTCCGGGATACGCAGGCGGTGCTCGCCCACCTGATGGCGACGTTGTTCGACGGGGTGATGGAGTTGATGGATGGTGGCGCGATGCACTACGTCGTCTTCAAGCACGGTATGCCGCTGCGCGGGTACTTCGCGGACGGGGAACTCTCGAACGACCTGTCGCTGCATTTGCGCGTGGTGCTCGACAGTGCGCTCCGTCATGCGGGGAGCGTGCGCCGGTGGGATGTGCCGTCCGCGCTGGCCAATCAGGCGGCACCGGCGCTCATCACCGCGTATCGCGACTTCATGGGCAGCGTGGTGCAGTCCCTGACCGATCGCGGCGCCGCCGGTGCCGTGGCCGTGGCCGAGCAGGCGCGGCAGATGCTGATGGGCCGGCACCCGGCGCTCGAGAAGTTTTCGCTGCTCGTGCCGCATCCGCGCGATCCGGTGGTGACGGCGCCCGAACTCTCGGCGGCCATCGCGGCGTGGCTGAAGGAGACGCTCTGGCTGACGCACCTGCCGGACGGCCAGGCGCCGGAACGGCTGATCGCGGAGTTGGCGCGTGGCCGTCGGCACCTGTTCCAGGCGGCGGGGCTCTTCGATGCGCTCCCCTGGACGATCCCATGGTAGAAGGCGCGGGCACGCTGTTCGTCGTCAGCACGCCGATCGGGAATCTGGGAGACCTGAGTGCGCGCGCTGTCGAGACCTTGCGCACCGTCGACGCGATCCTGGCGGAAGACACCAGGCATACGCGGACGCTGCTGCACCATTTCGACATTCACACGCCGCTCGAGGCGCATCACGAGCACAACGAGGCGGCAACGACGCCGAGCCTCGTGGGCCGCCTGCAACTCGGGGCCCGGCTGGCGCTCGTCAGCGATGCGGGAACGCCGCTGCTCAGCGATCCGGGCGCGCGTCTCGTGGCCGCCGTCGCCGCCGCCGGCATTCCGGTGGTCCCTATTCCCGGCGCGTCCGCGCTGCTCGCGGCACTCGTGGGCGCCGCGCTCCCCGCCGACCGGTTCACGTTCTTCGGCTTTGCGCCACGCAAGGGTCCCGAGCGTCGCGCGATGATCGGCGACATCGCGGCGCTGCGCCACACGGCCGTGCTGTACGAGGCACCGTCGCGCGTGGGCGACACGCTGGGTGATCTGGCCGCGGCTGGGGCGGGGGATCGCCCGGCCGCCGTGGCGCGCGAACTCACCAAGCAGTTCGAGGAGTTCCGGCGCGGCACGGTGCGTGAGTTGGCCGAGTTTTACGCGGCGACGGCACCGCGGGGGGAAGTGGTGATCGTCGTGCAGGGAGGGGAGGAGCCGCCCCTGGACGAGGACGCCCTGCGCGCACGCGCTCTGGCGCTGCGCGCCGAGGGACTGAGCGCTCGGGATGTCGTGCGCGTTCTCATGGAAGACGCGGGTGCGCCGCGCAACCTTGCCTATCGTCTGGCCCACGACTGAGACTGATGCGCCTCCCACGGATTCTTGTTCTCGCGCTGCCACTGCTGGTCGGCGCGGCCCGTCCGCAGCCACCTGCGGTGCCCCGGCTGCTGCCGCGGCTGGCCGTGGCGCGCCTGCAGTATGATGGCGGCGGCGACTGGTATGCGAATCCGTCGAGCCTCCCCAACCTGATCACCGCCATCCGCCAGCGGACGACGCTCGACGTCGATCCCCGGGAGGCGCGTGTAACCCTGATGGACGAGCGCCTCTGGGATTATCCGTTCCTGCATCTCACGGGCCACGGCAACATGCGCCTGACCGACGCCGAGGTGGTGCGCCTGCGGGAGTATCTGGAGCGCGGCGGGTTCCTGCACGCCGACGACAACTACGGGCTGGACGATTCGTTCCGCCGCGAGATGAAACGGGTCTTTCCCGATCGTGCCCTCGTGGATGTGCCGTTGCGGCACGCGGTGTACCACGCGGTCTTCGACTTTCCGAATGGCGTGCCCAAGATCCACGAGCACGACGGCAAGCCGGCGCGTGGGCTCGGCATCTTCATCGGCGACCGGCTGGCGGTGTTCTACAGCTCCGAAAGCGACCTCGGCAATGGGTGGGAAGACGTTGGCACCTACATGGATGATCCGCCCGAGTTGCACGAGAAGGCGCTGAAGATGGGCGTGAATCTGTTCGTGTA
>CANNKR010000160.1 GCA_947504615.1 Gemmatimonadota bacterium
ATGCCCGTGGTGCAGCTGTCGCTGAACTCGACGATACTCACCGCGCCGGAACTGACGCGCATCGCCGATCCCGACATCACGCGGCAGCTGCGCGGCATCGCCGGCGTGGCCGAAGCCAACGTGCTGGGCGGCGTGCAGCGGGAACTGACCGTGGAGATCAAGCCTGATGCCATGCGCCAGGCCGGCGTGAGCGTGGGGCAGTTGGTGATGGCGCTGCAGCAGCAGAACCTGGCCGTCCCCGTGGGGGCGGTGCGCGGGGCGCTGGAGGATCGCGCCATCCGCCTGAAGGGGAAGCTCGAGTCGCCGGAAGACTTCATGAACATCGTGGTGGCGCAGCGCGGGGGAAAGAACATCCGCCTGGGCGAGCTGGCGGTGGCCAGGGACGGCACGGCGGAGCAGAGCACTGCGGCGCTGTTCAACGGCAAGGACGCCGTGGCCCTGCTGGTGAAGAAGGCCAAGGGCTACAGCACCACCGAGGTGAGCACGAAGGTGCTCGAGGCCGTGGAGCGCATCAAGCCGACGCTGCCCAAGGGGACGACGATCGACGTGATCCAGAACAGCGGCGAGCGCGTGGAACGCAGCGTCACCAACGTGCAGGAGGCGCTGGTGGAAGGCGCCGCGCTGACGGTGCTCGTGGTCTTCCTGTTCCTCAACTCGTGGCGGTCGACGGTCATCACCGGCCTGGCGCTGCCCGTGTCGGTGCTGGCGTCGTTCATTGCCGTGTGGGCGTTCGGCTTCACGCTCAACACCATGTCGCTGCTCGGCCTCTCCCTGGCCATCGGCATCCTGATCGACGACGCCATCGTGGTACGAGAAAACATCGTGCGCCACATCGAGATGGGGAAAGACCATTTCAGGGCGTCACACGAAGGGACCAACGAGATCGGCCTCGCCGTGACGGCGACGACGTTCTCGATCGTCGCGGTCTTCGTGCCCATCGCGTTCATGTACGGCATCGCGGGGCAGTGGTTCAAGCCGCTGGCGCTGACCATCGCGTGTGCGGTGCTGGTGTCGCTGTTCGTGTCGTTCTCGCTCGACCCCATGCTGAGCGCGTACTGGCCCGACCCGCAGACCGAGGCGCACGAGCGCCGCAATCCCATTGCCCGCGCACTCGACCGGTTCAACCAGTGGTTCGACCGGATGGGCGGCAAGTACACCGTGATGATCGGCTGGGCGCTCGATCACCGGTGGGCCATGATGGGCATCGCTACGGCGTCGTTCGTCGGCGCGATCTTCCTGCAGGTGACGTTCGGCGGCTTCGGATTCATGCCGTCGTCGGACCGCTCGGAAATGATCATCCAGGTGAGGACGCCGCCGGGCTCGAACCTCGAGTACACGAAGATGAAGACCGAGGAGGCGGCGCAGCTGGCACGCAGCCACACCGACCTGGTGCGGTACACCTTCTCGACCATCGGCGGCAGCGCTTCGGCCATGATGGACGCCAGTGCGGCAGCCGGGTCGGTGGACATGGGCCAGGTGTACGTGCGCCTGGTGCCCAAATCGGATCGGCCCATCAACCAGGAGGAGTTCGGCGAACTGATGCGGCGGGAGCTGCCGCGCATCGGCGGTGCGCAGGCCGGCGTCTTCGCCGGCGGCATGGGCGGGGCGCGCAAGCAGATCCAGATCGAGATTCGCGGCAACGAAGCCGGCTTGCTGCAGAGTGTGGCCGACAGTGTCATGAAGATCGTGATGACGGTGCCCGGCCTGGTGGACGTGGACCTCTCGACCAAGGGACAGAAGCCCGAGTTCGAGATCCAGCTCAATCGCGGCCTCGCCGGTTCGCTCGGCATCACCGTGGGCCAGGTGGCGCAGGCCATGCGCCCCGCGTTTGCGGGCATTGACGCCGGTGACTGGGTGGACCCCAGCGGCGAGAACCGGAAGGTGCGCGTGCGGCTCTCCCCCGAGTCGCGCCGCCGGTCCACGGACATCGAGGCGCTCCCGCTCGTCGTCGGCGACCCCAACCGCTCGAGCCCGATGCCGCTCGGACAGATCGCGACGGTCAGGGCGAGCCTGGGCCCCGCACTCATCTCGCACCTCGACCGCGACAACGTGATCGTGGTGCAGGGCAACACGCAGGGCCGCGCGCTCGGCGAAGTGAACAACGACATCAGCCGCGCCCTGGCGGGCTTCGTGCCGCCGCCGGGCGTGCGCTTCTCGACGGGCGGTGAGGTGAAGGATCAGCAGGAAGTCTTCGGTCGCATGGCGGCGGCCATGGTCCTGGCCGTGCTGCTCATGTACCTGATCCTCGTCATGCAGTTCGGATCGTTCCTCGAACCCATCGCCATCCTGATGTCACTGCCGTTGTCCCTGATTGGCGTGGTGCTGGCGTTGATCATCACGGGCGACACGCTGAACATCATGTCGATGATCGGCGTGCTCCTGCTGATGGGCATCGTGGCCAAGAATGCCATTCTGCTGATCGACTTCGCCAAGTGGGGCCAGGAACAGGGCATGGCACGGCGCGAGGCGATCATCGAGGCCGGACGGGTGCGCTTGCGGCCGATCATGATGACGACGCTGGCGCTGATCGCGGGCATGCTCCCCGTGGCACTCGGTCGCGGTGAAGGCGCCGACTTCCGCGCGCCGCTCGGCCGCGCCATCATCGGCGGCGTTATCACCTCCACGCTGCTGACGCTGCTGGTGATCCCGACCGTCTACGAGATCCTGGACGACATTCGCCTCAAGTTCGTCGGGCTGTTCAACGTGCCCAAGCGGCCGCCGACGGATGAGTACATGGTGCCGGCTGAGTTGCGGAAGAAGGGCTAGTGGGGAAGGGAAGCTTTACGCTTTACGCTGTACGTTTTACGCCGTCCGGATATACAGCAGAAGGGCCGGGATCATCTCTCGGCCCTTCCTGTCATCACGGACGGCGTAAAACGTACAGCGTACAGCTTAAAGCTTCAGTACGTTCGTCACCATTGCTCTCCGCTGTTCAAACTCTACGGCCGACCCGGCATCATCCCGCCCAGCGGGCCGGGACCCATGGGCATGTGCCCGGCCGCCCAGGCCTTCTGGGCCGGCGTCAGGATGGCGCCAACCGCGGCGCGCAGAAGCTCAAAATCGGCCTTCATGCCGTCCATGATCGGCTTGCCCTTTGCCATGATCGCCTGCACCTCGGTGCGGCTCTTGCCCGCCTTGTAGGCGGCGCGGGCATCCTCGCGAATGGCAGCGAGCGCGTCGAACTGCGCCTTGTGCGCCGTGGCAAAGGCGTCGTGCAGCGCCTTGATGGCGGTCTTCTGCGCATCGGTCAGCTTGATGCTGTCGGGCATCATGCCACTGTACATCGGGCCGCGAGGAACGAGGGTCGCGGAGTCGAGCGTGGAAGCCAGGTCGAATGCCAGCACCGCGCTTTCATCGGCGCGCGGGCTCGTGGTCGAGTTGTCGCACGCGGCAACAACGACGGCCACGATGGCCAGGGCGCTCAGTCTGATTCTCATGATTCTTCCTCCGGGGGCTCCCGGTGTGCGCCGGGTAGTGATAGCAGGAGCTTAGCCTGATGCCAGACTTCCGCGCCAATTGAGACGCCACGTTCCGCCAAACGTTAACACCCACTGCAGGCCGGGCAAGGTCAGGGATTCCCGACCCCCCCAGCCCGGCGGATGCCCTACCGCACGGCGCCCCGGAGAAGTGCCCACGCCCGATCGAGCGTGGCCTCGGTGGTCCGCAGGTTCCCGATGGCCACCCGCAGGACGTACTGGTCGCCCAGCTTGGTGTGCGAAATGAATATCTCGCCGCTCGCGTTCACCCGGGCCATGATGCCCTCGTTATGCTCGGCGATCTCCCGCTCGTCCGTCTCGCCCTCCGGCACGTGCCGGAAACAAATGGTTGAGAAGGGAACCGGCGCGCAGACCTGCCATCCCTTGCCCTCGACCCTCACCCAGTCGGCAAAGTGCTGGGCCAGCTGGCAGTGATGGCGAATCCGATCGGCGATGCCGTCCGTCCCGAAGGCGCGCACCACCATCCAGAGCTTCAGCGCGCGGAACCGGCGGCCAAGCTGCAGGCCGTAGTCCATATAGTTGACCACTTGGTCCCCGTCCGGCGTCGTGAGGTACTCGGGGACCAGGGAGAACGCCCGGCGCAGGACCTTTGGCTGCCGCGTGAACAACACCGAGCAGTCCATGGGGGTGAACAGCCATTTGTGCGGGTTCACCACCAGCGAGTCGGCGAGTTCGAGCCCCGCAAACATCGGGCGCATCTCGGGGACGGCCATCGCCGAGCCGCCGTAGGCGCCGTCCACGTGCAGCCACAGGCTTTCCCGCTGACAGATGGCGCCGATGTCGGCAATCGGGTCGACACTCGTCATGCTGGTGGTGCCGGCCGTGGCCACCACGGCCATCGGACGGAATCCCTGCGCGCGGTCGGCCAGGATGGCGCGGGTCAGCATGTCGGGGCGCATACGGAAGTCGCCGTCACAGGCGATGTGCACCACGTTCTCGAGGCCGAGCCCCAGCGTCATGGCGGCCTTGTCCACCGATGAGTGGGCATGTTCGCTGCAGTAGACGCGCAGGCGCGGCAGGTCGGCGCGTCCGGCCATGCCGCGCTGGCGAATGCCCAGGGCGGGGTCGCGCTCGCGCGCGGCGGCCAGCGCGTACATGGTGGAAATGGACGCGGTGTCGGTGATCATGCCGAACCAGCCGTCGCCCATGCCGAACAGCTGGCGCAGCCAGTCGGTGACCACCTGCTCCAGTTCGGTCGCCACCGGCGAGGTGCGCCAGAGCATGGCGTTGAGGTTGAGCGCGGCGGTGACCAGTTCGCCGAGGATGCCGGGTACTGACGCCGTGTTGGCGAAGTAGGCCAGGAAGCCGGGGTGGTTCCAGTGCGTGGCCCCGGGCAGGACGACGCGGTCGAGGTCGGCAAGGATATCGTCGAGCGACTCGGCCGCGGCCGGCGGCGCCGTGGGGAGCTGGGCGCGGATGGCGCCGGGCACCGTGGTGGCGAGCACGGGATACCGCTCGACGTCGCGCAGGTAGGCGGCGATCCAGTCGGCCAGGCGGTGGGCGTGCCGGGCGAACTCTTCGGGCGCGAGGTCGGAGGTGGTCTTCATATGGCTGTAGGATGGGGCGATGGCGGGTCGAACGGCAACAGCAGCTGTGGGCTGTTCGCTGTACGTTTTACGCTGTACGGGGGCGTCTCGGAGAGTTGTGGCGGGCGGCATTATTCGACAAGAATTGTCCGTGAAAATCCGCACGTTCCGTGATATGCTGTGGCGCTGGGAACGGCCTACGGGAGGATGCATGAGCGAGCGCGACCTGCTGCAGCACGGTGTTGACCAGGGCATCATCAGTGCCGAGCAGCGCGATGCGCTGCGGGCCCTTGGTGGGGTGGCGGAGGCCCCGCGCGAGGCGCGGCGCGGCTTCAACGGCGTCACCATCGCGTATGGCATTGGCGCGCTGGTGGTGCTCTTCGCCTTCGCCTGGTTCCTGGTGGACCGCTGGCGCGTGCTCGGCGATTCCGGAATCTTCGGGCTCGCGCTCGCCTACGGCAGCGTCTTCCTGCTCGTGGCGCACGTGCTGCACCGCGAAGGTTTTGAGACGGCGCGTGGCGTGGCGGTGCTGCTCGCGGTGGGGATGGTGCCACTGGCGATGCGCGCGCTGCTGCGGTGGAGTGGGCTATGGACGCCGGAACTCGATCTGGTGTGCTCCGTGCCGGAGCATCCGTTCACGGCATGCCAGGGTGAACCGCTGGCCATAGAACTGGCGGCCGTGGCGGCGGCCCTCGTGGCGCTGCGGAAGCTCCCATTTCCGCCCCTGATGATCCCGATCGCCGTGGTGTGCGTGTCGCTCCCCGAGCGGCTGCTGCGCGAGTGGTCGGCGAGCAGCGATGGCACGGGCATGGTCATGGGCTGGCGGTTCGTGATCGTGGCGAGCGTGCTGTCGGCGCTCGCGTACGCGGTGGATCGCCGGCGTCGCGATGGGGATTATGCGGGCTACCTGTGGATCGCGGTCGCGGTGTGCGCGTTCATCGGGGGCGTGAACATCTTCGTTGGAGACAGGAGCCTCCGTCCGTGGATGCTCCCCGCGGCGCTCGGCGTCATCATGGCCTCGGTCTACCTGCGGCGGCGCGTGCTCCTGTTGATCGGGCTCATCGGGGTGCTCGGCTTCCTCGGGTGGCTGGCGAACGATGTGTTCAAGCTCACGGTGGCGTTCCCGCTGGTGCTGGCGACACTCGGCGTGGCGATCATCGTCATCACGGTATGGCTGCAGAAGCGTTTTCCGCACATCGTGCGGCAGCTGGGTGGCGACCCCACGCTGCCGCCGCGACTGCCGGGCGGGATGCTCGTGCTGCTGGCGCCGGCGGCGCTGGGACTGCTGCTGCTGGGCGATGCCCGGACGCTGGACCGCGAAGCGGCGGCCAACCAGCGCAGCCGGTCGCGCGCGAAGGCACCGCAGGTACGCGCGCACCGGGATTCGCTGAACGCCAAGCGCACGCCGGCGCGGTAGCAGGGCGGGGCGAGACCGGTTTTCTTTAACACGGAGACCGGAGGGGCGCGAAGCTCGCGGAGGACTGCAACTGCTTTAAAGGGGTCGCGGCGGACAGTACCGTCCGCCACGACCCCTTTTGATCTGTTCTGTTGCCGTACTCCGTGGCCCTCCGCGACCTCCGGTCTCCGTGTTGAATCAACCGAACCCGCCCGTGTTGAATGAACCGGCCCCGTCCGTTACGAAACACCGCCCCGTCCCTGCGCGTACCAATTGGCAACTACCATGACCGGGTCGTCCCGGGGGCTCCCGCATGTTGCTGCACGTTCTTCCGCTCGTGCTCGTCGGCGTCTTCCAGGTGAGGGTGAAGGTTGACGTCGAGCGCCGACCCAACGACAGCACCAGCGTGCGCATGAAGGTCGACACGACCAAGAAGGGCGAGCGGGACGTGAACTTCGGCATCCAGATCGGCGGCAGTGGCGGAAACGATGATGACGAGGACCGCACGCCGCCCCGGCGCCTGAACGTCACCGACGAGATGCGCCGCACCGCGTTCAAGGATCCGATGGCGCGCGACCTGCTGCTACGGGCGCGCAAGGCGCGCCTCGAGCAGGACTCGATGCTCGTGAGCTACGATGCGCGGGCGTACCAGCGGTTCTCGGTGGGAATGGGACTTCGTGCCTTTGGCCGCGAGCGCGTGCTGATGCGCCACGAGGACGTCAGTCACGTGATGTGGCATCGCAAGCGCGGCGCCTGGGTGGACGTGCAGGGTTCGCGCACCGCGCTGCCCGTGGTGAAGGACGGCGATGGCCCATCCGACGGCGACATGGCCGGCGATCCACCCATACCGTATTACCCGGGCCGCGAAGACCTCTGGATCGGCAGTGGCCTGGCCAAGTCCGAGGTGGACGAACGCGAGCTGGTGCATCCCATCGCCGAGGGGTCCGAGGCGTACTACACGTACGAGACTGGCGACTCCGTGATCATGACGCTTCCCGACCAGCGCCGCATCACGCTGCGCGAGATCAAGGTCGAAGCCCGCGCCCCCAAGTGGAATCTGGCGGTCGGTTCGTTCTGGTTCGACCAGACGTCGGCGCACCTGGTGCGTGCGGTCTACCGGTTGAGCGTCGCCATCGACATCTG
>CANNKR010000161.1 GCA_947504615.1 Gemmatimonadota bacterium
ACACGAAAAGTCATGTGTTGTGACATCTATAGTATTGAGGCTTGCCCGACATTGGGCTCCAGGGCCACAATCCTAGTCCCCTGGTCAAGGGCGGGCAAGCGCCACTATAGACTCTGCGACCTCGATCGGCGTCATCATTTCAACGCTAACCGTATGATCTGCTTGCAGATAGAACGGCTCCCTGGCCGCCAAAATTGCCGCCAATGCTCCCAGCGGTGCCGGCCCTGACAGCAACGGGCGCTGGGCCACGCCGTTTGGTCCCATCCGTTCGAGGGCCATCTGAGCAGAGACCTTCAGCCAGATAAGTCGCGCCTTGGGCCGAAGCAGTTCCACCAGCCCAGGCACCGTTATCCAGCCGCCGCCCGGTGCGACCACCATCGGCTCCACCGCCTGAGCCAGCTGCATCGTGACGTCGCGTTCCATCGAGCGAAAGTGTGCTTCGCCGTGCGTCGCGAAAATGTCGCGCACGCTCATCCCGGCGATCTCGGCAATCCGTTCGTCAACGTCGACGAAGGGCCACTGCAGCAGTCGCGCGAGTTCGCGCCCCGTGCTCGTCTTCCCCGAGCCGGGAATGCCGACGAGCACCAGGTGCGCGGCCTTGCCCACGTCAGCCGAGTCGTTCGGCGACGTGCGCCAGGTACGAATCCAGGTTGCGGCGGAGTTCGCCCATGGAGTCGCCGCCGAACTTCTCGACCATCGCGTCGGCAAGCACCAGGGCGGCCATCGCCTCGGCGATGACTCCCATGGCCGGCACCGCCGTGACGTCACTCCGTTCGGCGACGGCCTCCGCCTCTTCTCCCGTTCGCGTATCGATGGTCCCCAGCGGCCGCATGAGCGTGCTGATGGGCTTCATCGCCACACGAATCACCAGCGGCTCACCGGTGGTCATGCCGCCCTCCAGCCCGCCCGCGCGATTGGTGCGGCGGCGCACGTTGCCCGTGCGCGTGCGACCCGGGGCCAGTTCGATTTCGTCGTGCACGTCGGCGCCGGTGCGGCGGGACGCCTCGAAGCCCAACCCGATCTCCACGCCCTTCACGGCGGGGATCGACAGCATGGCCTGCGCCAGCCGGCCGTCGAGCTTGCGATCCCAGCTCACGTGCGAACCCAGCCCCACGGGGAGGCCGTCCACGATCACCTCGCAGACTCCGCCCAGGGTATTGCCGTCGCGCTTGATGTCGTCAATGAGGGCGATCATCCGCCGCTCGGCATCGGCGTCGAGTGTGCGCAGGGGCGAGGCGTCGGCGGCGGCGTTGATGTCGGCCGGCATCTCCCCGGGACGCGCCGCGTCGATACCGCCCAGATGCACCAGGTGCGATGCGACGGTCACCCCGCATTCGGCCAGCAGGCGACGGCAGATGGCGCCGGCCGCGACGCGCGCCGTGGTCTCGCGCGCCGACGCACGCTCCAGGATGTCGCGCGCATCGTCCCGGTCGTACTTGAGGATGCCGGTGAGATCGGCGTGCCCGGGGCGCGGGCGGTGCACGGCACGCTGACGCGCGCCGTCCGCGTCGGTGGCGCGAGGCGCCGGGTCCATGATCGCCTGCCAGTTGGTCCAGTCGCGATTGCGAATGAGCATCGCCACGGGCGATCCCACCGTCTCGCCCGCCCGCACGCCCGACAGGAACTCGACCTCGTCGCGTTCGATCTGCATGCGGCGCCCACGGCCATAGCCCTGCTGGCGACGGGCAAGATCGGCGTTCACGTCCTCCGCGAGGACGCGCAATCCGGCCGGGACCCCTTCGAGGAGCGAGACGAGGGCCGGGCCATGGGATTCACCGGCGGTGGAGAAGCGGATGGGCACGACGGCTTAGACGGTGGACGGTAGACGGTAGACGGTAGACGGTAGACGGTAGACAGTTGAGCGGGGGCGGCCAACTGGCCGCCCCCGCTCAACATAACCAGTGAACCTGCAGGCCGTTACGGCTTCTTCTCTGCCGGCTTGACGGCGCCCTTCACCACTTCGCCGTCATCGAGAATGTGCGGCGTGATGAGGATGAGCAGGTCCTGCTTGCGTTCAATCGTTTCGACTTCGCTGAACAGGCGCCCGATGAGCGGCAGCTGACTGAGGATCGGGATGCCGGTGCGATTCTTCGACACCTGCGTCTGCGTGAGGCCGCCGATCACCGCGGTTTCGCCATCCGCCACGAGCACTTCGTTCTTCGAGTTGCGCTTGTTCGTGTTCGGTCCGGCCGAGGTGATCGACACGAGCTGTTCCTGCGTCGCTTCGACCATCAGGTTGAGCTGGCGGTTGGCCGTCACGCGCGGAGTCACCCGGAGCGTGATGCCGATCTCCTGCTGCGCGATCTGCGGTGCCACCGAGTTGATCTGGCCGGTGGGGACCGGCGGGGTCAGCAGGAACGAGATCTTGGATCCCGAGAACAGCGTCGCCTCGGTATTGTCGAGCGTGGTGGTGCTCGGCTCGGCCTGAATGTCCGACAGCTGCTCCTGTGAGAGCGCGTCGAGGAACGAGGTCAGGTTGAAGCCGCCGATGGCCATGTTGTAGATCAGGCTCACCGCCGCATCGCCCTTGTAGTTCCGGCTGGCGTTGGCGATGCCCGTGAAGGCGTCACCGGTGAGGTCCACGCGGAAATCGCCGGGGACCACGGTGTTGTTGACGAGTCGCGGAACGAGCTTGTTCTGGAACGCGTTGGCGGTGCCCAGGTCGTAGCTGATTCCCAGTTTCTCGGTGCCCGTGCGGTCGACGGCGATGATCTTGGCCTTGATCGACACGAGCGGCGTGCGGACGTCGAGATCCCTGATGAAGCCCATCACGTCGGCGAGTCGTGCGGCCGTCTCCGTGATGATCAGCGAGTTGGTCTTGTCGTCGGTGGCCACTGATCCGCGACCGCAGCCGGCCGTCGAGATGCTCGATCCGCCGCCACCACCGGCGCCGGCCTCACCGCCCGCCGCCGCGCCACCGCCGGCACCAGCACCGGCACCCGCCCCGGTACCCTTGCTGCACCCGGCGCTGAGCAGGCTCGAAATGGTCGTCGCCAGCGTGGACGCCTTGGCGTAGTTCACCGGCACGATCTGGCTGACCAGCGGCTCCTGCGACTGGCGCGCCGAGAGATTCGCGTACGTGTCCACCGTGATGATGCCGGTGGTGTCCTCGACGGCCGTGAGGTTCAGCGACGTGAGCACCGCGGACAGCGCGATGTCCCACGGCTTGTCCTTGATCTCCATGAACGGCACCTTGCCGGTCACGGTCGACCCGATGACGATGGTCTTGTTGGCAAAGGTCGCGAACGACCCGATGACGTCGCGAATGTCGGCGTCGAGGTACGTGACGGTAATCCGCGGCTGCTCCAGCGCCGGTCCGGCCATGGGCGCGGCGGCCTTCAACTGCGTGAGTTTCGGTTCTGCGCGCTGCTCAGCCCGCTGCTCTGGCGTGGACGACACGTTGACGCCCGCGTGCGCCTCGGACTGCGTTGCGCTCGATACCGTCGACGCCGCGCCCTTGGCGCCATCGCCCAGGTGCCACGCGGCGAACTGGTCGGGCCCGCTGACCGCAATGCGCACGTCCTTCTCGCCGCGCACCACCGAATACTCGCGCGGTCCGTCGAGGTCGAGCACCAGGCGCACGATGTCGGGCCTGTACTGGGCCACCCGCACGTTGGTAATGCCGCCGCGCGACACCTTGTCGTAGAAGCGCGCCGGCATGTTCAGCGTGGCGCCGCGGAAGTCCACCACGACGCGCCGCGGGTTCTCGAGCGCGAAGTCGATGACGTCGACGGAGCCGTCAATGACGACGACCACCTCGGCGCGGCCGGCGGCCGGCACGACGCTCAGCGCATTCACTGACGATGGTGCGCGCGGGGTCTCCGTCGCGGCGGCAGCGGCGCGATGCGCGCCGATGGTCAGCGCGGCCGCGATTACGGCCAGCTGGAAGACTCGCCTCATGGTTTCCCCTTGGTCTGCTGTACGTTCAGCTTCAGGATTTCCTGCCGGCTGAATCCATATTCATCGATGGTCATGACAATCTCCTGCGGCCGGATCTGCGAGACTTTCGCGCGGCCGAGCATCATCCCGACCTTGGCCCGGTACTGCTGCTGCGTGCTCATGTCGCGCATGACCACCACGGAGTTGATACCGCGGGCATCATAGATGATGCCGGTCACGCGCAGGTCCGCGACGAGCGGCCGGATTTCTCCGGTCTCGATGGGCGACGAGAACGGGTCACGACGCCCGTCGCGCACATAGGAGAACACTTCGCGGGTGAACGTGATCCTGGTCGAGTCTTCGGCCGGCGCGGACCTGCTCCCGGCCGACGGTGCCACCGGCTTCGCGCCAGGCTTGGCGCCAGGCTTGGCGCCAGGCTTGGCGGCGACGGCCGCCTGCTTGGCAGGCGCAGGAGTCGACGCCTTGGACTGGGCAGCCGCGGACGCCGGCATGGCCGTCTGATCCACGGCACGCGTCTGCGCATCCGTGGCAGCGGCGTTCTTGCGCGCCATCTCGATCGGCTTCTTGATCGAGGGCGGCATCTGGGCCGCCGCGACGTGCACTGCCGCGCCGTGGACGACGGCGAGCAACGAGAGTACTGGCAGGAGGCGGCGCATCAACCCTTCTTCCCGGGCTTGGACGGAGGAGTTCCGCCACTGGTAGAGGCCGACGTCTTCACCGCATACGTCTGGATCTCGAAGATCGCCTGCAGTACCACCCGGTCGGGCGATGCATTCTTCATGGCGGCAGGAGCGTTGGAGACCGTCAGTTGCAGGCCGAGCGGTGCCACGATGCGGGGCATCGAGGCAATGCCGGTCAGCAGCTCGCCCAACTCGTGGAAGCTGCCGAGCGCGCGCATCTTGTATCGGTAGGTGTCGAACTGCTCACCCTGGATCAGCGGCTCGGGTTCGATGGAGTTGATCTCGAGGCCGACGCGGCGGGCCGCCGTCGACACTTGCTCCAGCAGGGCCGGCACTTCATTGCCGGCCGGCACGAGCGTGCGCATCAGGTCGAGGTTGGCGCGCAGGCGCTGCGACTCGACCCGAATGGTCGCCACCGACCCCTTGGCCAACTGCGACTTGGCCCGCTGGTTGCCGGCGTCGAGTGAATCGACGTGCGTGGCGACCAGCGCCAGAGATTCCTGCTTGGGCGAAAAGACGAAATACCAGTACGCGCCCGCGCTCACCACTCCCAAAAAGGAGAGGAAGAAGAGCAGCTGATCGCGCTGGTTCCTGGGAAGACCGGCCATGGACTACCTCACCGACACGGTGAACGGCACGTTCCGCAGCACCGAAGCATCGGGCTTCTGGTACTGCATGTCGAGCCGGAACTCCGTCGCTTCCTTGCCCTTCTGCATCACGACGTCGCTGCGCATGAGCTGCACGTTCTGCAGGAACGGCGAGGCCTCGAGCGCCTTCATGAACCGCGTCAACGCCTGGATGTCGACCGTGTTGCCGGTCACCTGCAAGGTCAGGATGGACTCGTCAACGACCGGCGTGTTCGGGCTCGGCGGCGCCTTCTTGGTCGCGGACTTCGCCACCCCCGCCTGCACCTCGGGCGACTCGGTGGACACAAGGCTGGTCTGGACAATACTGGCGAGCCAGACGTACGGTGGCATGGCGCGACTCACTTCGTCGAGCACGTGCGGCCAGATGAGCCGCGTGCCGTCGATCGTGGTGATCACGGCGATCTGCCGCTTCACCGAATCGCGCCCCGCTTCCGCCGTCACCCGCTCGGCGATGACCGAGGCATACCGCGTGGAATCCTGCACCGCCTTCTGCTCGCGCTCGGTCAGCGACGACTCGCGACGCCCCTGCCAGGTCCACATCGCGCCGATGGCGGCCAGGCCGACGGCGATCCCCGCCACGGCCGCGATCATCCACGGGTCGCGTATACGCGACGACAGTTCCTTGAACGCGTCGCCAATGTTGATCGACGGGCCGCGACTCCGCGCCTTTTTCCGCGCGCCGGGAAGGAGATTGATTTCTATCATGATGCGCTCTGGGCCCCGGGCGATCAGGCGGGCTGGCGCAGGGCCAGGCCAATGGGAAGCATCAGCAACGGCGCCACCTCGTCCGTGACGAGCGAATCGAAGGCCCCGTCACGAACCCGCAGGTTCGCCAGAGGATTGGCATGTTCCACCTGCACGCGCAACCGCGTCGCGAGCACGTCAGAGAGGCCGGGAATCCGCGATCCACCGCCGCACACGTATACCGCACGCATCGCGGCCGCGTTTCGCGACGACGACGCCAGGAAGGCCGCCGCGCGCTCGATGCCAACGGAGATTTCCTCGCCGCGCCCCTCGAGCACTGCGTCGAGGTGCGCGGAACGATCATAGCCCTGCAGCAGCGCCGCGGCATCGTCCGCAGACAGACCGCGCTCACGCTGCAAGTCCTCGCGGAACTTCCGCGTCCCCACCGTGATGTCCCGGGTGAGGATCGGCACGCCTTCGTCGAGAATGTTGATGTTCGTGACTTCGTGCCCGATGTTGACCAGGCCGACCACGCCCTGCATCGCATCGGGGTAGCTGAGCTCGAACGCGTTGTGCAACGCGAAGGCGTCGACATCGACGACGACGGGGTTGAGCCCCGCGTCGGCCAGCAGGCGCAACTTCGCCTCGATCAGTTCACGCTTGGCCGCCACCAGCAACACACTCATCTCGACGCCGTCGGCGTCGGGATCGAGAATCTGGAAGTCGAGTTCCACCGACTCCATGTCGAAGGGCACGTGCTGCTCGGCTTCCCAGCGCATCAACTCGCGCGCCTGCTGCTCCCGCACACGCTCGATCTGGATCTTCTTGATGATCACGTCGCGGCCACCGACCGCCGTCACGACGTCCCTGGACGTGACGCCGGCCGCCTGCATGGTGGCCTGCACCGCGTCGGCGACGATCTGCGGATCCATCACCTCGCCTTCGACGATCGCGTCGGCAAGCAGCGGAGTGATGGCCACCTTTGTCAGTTCGGGCTCGCCCTTGGCGTGATCAATCACGGCCACCTTGACGAGGCCGGATCCAATGTCGAGACCAACTGAGATCTTCTTGCGACCGAAGAGCGCCATCTGCGAGCCGGCCCTCAGGCGAGGAGTGCGATCGAGTGACCGCGCAGCGCGCGGCCTCCCGACAGTGAACGACGTGTGTGCGTGCCGGACCCGCAAAGTTGCAGAGGGCGACCGTACGCGGTCAATAGTAGTGACTGGCGCAAATTGCTGTCATGGCTTGCAGTTACGCCACCTCAGCGACCTGCCGCGTCCCCCGCCACTCCCGCGGCTGAAGCCGCTGGTGGGGTGGGGTCTGCCCCATTATCACGAGCAGAGGGGGACAGAGGTAACACGCAAACGGTCACGGCACCGGGATTTGTGCCCACCAACCGCTGCCAGCCGGTACCCAGCGGGCACCGGACATCGAGGCGGACGCCGAGTCGGGCGCCAGGCGTACGAGCAGGCGTCTCCGCTCGCGCGCCATGCCCTGAAAGACCGGGCCTTGCACGTCGATTTCCGCGCTGGCGTACGGGAACGCGGCGCCGGTTACCCTCCACGTCGCGCGGGCCGAGCCAACGACCGTGGTCCCACTGTCGAACAGGGCCCCCGGCACCGTGAACGGCTGAT
>CANNKR010000162.1 GCA_947504615.1 Gemmatimonadota bacterium
AAGGTGGGGATGTACACCATGGCGCCGTGCACCAGCGTGATGACGGAGATGATGGCAGCAGTCATGGCGCCATACACGACGAGGGGCAGCGACCCCTGATAGGTCTTCTCCCGCTTGGCGATCACCAGCGAGGCGAAGAACTGCCCGGTGACGCCGAGCGCGCCGACGGCGAAGAAGATGATGCCGAGGTAGTACGCCGGATGGGCCTTGAGCGGGGGGTATGACGTGAAGAGCACGTCCGCGCGGCCGCTCCATTGGGCCCACTCGACGATCCCGGATCCCGCGACCATCAGCCCGAGGTTGAACCAGCCGTACTTGGGCGCGGCGGGCCGCGCGTCGATCAGCACGGTGCTCGCGAACCAGAGCACCGCCATCTCGAAGTAGATGATGAAGAAGATCAGCATGTTCATGCCATGCACGCCCAGGATGCGGTAGTACCAGACCGCAGGGAGCAGGTGTATGGCCTGCCAGCGCGTGAGCGCCAGCAGCAGCGCGGCGACCGCGCCGATGAGCAGCGAGACGACCGCGATGACGGCGTTCGCTTGCGTCAGCAGTTCGGCCTGACGGTCGATGCGGTGCCCCGTGAGCGGGCACGCACGCGACGGCGTGTTGAAGGGGGCGGTCACTTGGCAGCTCCGTTGGTCAGGTGGGCCGTCGAGTTGTCGGCCACCGGCTTGCCCGCGGCGTCGACCACGATGACGCGGCCGACCATCGTATGGTGACCGATGCCGCAGAACTCGTTGCAGATGATGCGAAAGTCGCCGGCTGCCGTGGGGGTCACGCGCAGGCCGTAGTCATAGCCGGGGACGACCTGGAAATTGACGCTGAGCGGGAAGAGCGAGAACCCGTGGTTCACGTCCAGCGCCGAGAGATGCAGCATGTACTCCTTGCCTTGCTGCAACTGCAGGATGGGGTACCACTGGAAGGTCAGGCCGACGAGATAGACGTCGGCGCCTGGCGGCGGTGCGACGATCGGCAGGCCGCGGTCCTCGCCAATCTTGTACTGGGCGGCGAAGGCGACGGTGCGCGCGAAGTACGCCTTGGGGTCAACGCGACGCCGGACCCCCGAGGGATTCTGGCCACCGCGGAAATGCCAGAGCGGCATCATGGCGAACAGCACCAGGCACCAGGCAAAGGCGATGCCGACCCATACGCGTTCCGCCTTGTGAGCGGGCTTCCACCAGATACCGGGCACCGGGTCGAGGCCGGTGTGCACTTTGGAGAGCATCAGTCGGGCCTCAGGGAAGGGTGGCAATCGGCATCGTGTACAGCTCCCACAGTCCCCACCCTGTGTACACGATGAACATGATCACGAGTCCGAGCGCGAGCAGCAGGAACATGTTGTCGAAGAGGCGCTGCCCAAGGGGAATGGCTTCGGCGGCGGGGTCTTCGGTGCGTGCAGAGGGATCCATGCAGGACGCTCCGGCGGGTGGGGGGTGAGAGAAACGGCGAACTGTTAGGGGCGCTTGGCGGCTGGGCGCTTGGTGGCGGGGCGCTTGGTGGCGGGGCGCTTGGTAGCGGGGCGCCGAGAGACCGGCCGTGGTTTCTTCCGGACCACCCGCGCGGCGGCGCGCGGGGTACGATTGTCGGCGAGCAACTGCGCCGCGGTGGTTTCCTCAAAGAATGCGATCACGCCGTCGGCCACGTGCTGCCAGCGATGGTGCGCCGCGCAGGGGTTGGCGCCACCGCACGTCGGGCGGCCCATGAGGCACCGTGTCTGTTGCGAGGGGAGGAACGGCGCGACGATGCGGGCGACCGAGAGGGCGTCGGGGGCGTCGGCGAGCTGAAATCCCCCGTTGGGACCCCGCACCGAGCGCAACACCCCGGCGCGCACCAGTTGGTGCAGTGTCTTCGACAGGTAGTTGCGCGGCGCGTCGAGCGCCGCGGCGATGTCATCCACCCGCACCGGCGCGTCGATGCCGTGCTCGGTGATGTACAGGACGGCGCGAACGGCGTGCTGCGCGGTGCTTCCAAGCCACATGGTAGAAAGATTCCCGGGGAAAGTAGTAGCTAAGATCATGACGATATGATAAATATTACGCAAGCCCATGACCACACGCCGCCTCCGCCTTGCCCGACCCACCCTGGCCGCCCTCGATGCGGTGGCCAACCGCGTCTATGGGTGGCGGTGGAACCCCATCTACCAGTCGGGCACCGTGGCCGTCGTCACCCTGCTCGTCCTGCTGGCCACCGGCCTGTACCTGCTGCTCGTCTACCGCCTCGGCGCCCCGTTCGCCTCGGTCGAGCGCATCACGCAGGACCTGTGGCTCGGGCGGTGGCTGCGTTCGCTGCACCGCTACGCCTCCGATGCGTTCGTCATTGCCGCCGTCGTGCACGCGTGGCGCATGCTCGCCCAGCGGCGCAGTTGGGGACCGCGCACGCTCGCCTGGGTCTCGGGCGGCGTCGTGCTTGCCGCCGGGCTCGTGGAGGCGTGGACCGGATTCGTGATGGTGTGGGACGCGTTTGCGGAACGGCTGGCGCGCGAGGGAGCGCGGCTCTTTGATGCGCTGCCGATCTTTTCCGAACCGCTCAGTCGGATTTTTGCGGGCGAGGTCGCGGTGCCGAGCGCGTTCTTCTTCGTCAACCTGTTCGTGCACATCGGGCTCCCCCTGGGCCTTGGCGTCGGACTCTGGCTGCACGTGTCCAGGCTGGCGCGGCCGACGCTACTGCCCCCGCGCACGCTGTCGTGGGCGGTCGTCGCCGCGCTCACCGTCGCGGCCATCGTCTGGCCGGCACCGCTGGCCGATGCCGCAGATCCGCTGCGCCTGGCGGTGGCCACGCCCATCAACCTGGCGACCGCCTGGTGGCTCCCCTGGTCGGAGCAGTTGCCGCCGCTGACGGTCTTCGCCCTGGCTACTGTGGTGGCGCTGGCATTCCTGCTGGTGCCGTCCCTCACCGCGCGGGCACGCACCGGAATGCTCGCGCCGAGCGTCGTCGACCCGCGCCTTTGCACGGGCTGCAACCAGTGCCCGCAGGATTGTCCGTGGGAGGCCATCACCATGGTCGCGCGCACCGACGATCGGCCAACTCTGGTCGCGCTCGTCGACCCGGCCCTCTGCGTGAGTTGCGGCATTTGCGCCGGATCGTGCGCGCCCATGGGCGTCGGGCCGGTGGGCTCGAGTGGCCGCGACCAGCTGGACGCGATTCGCTTGTCCACCGTGCCCGCCTTGCGGGTGTCGTCAGACGCGCCAATCCCCTCAAACGTCGTCTTCTGCTGCGCCGAAGCCCCGGCGTCGCACCGCGAGGCGCTGCGTGCGCGCGGCGCTCTGGTCCGCGAAGTGCGCTGCGCGGGCAACCTGCACTCGTCGGCGGTGGAACTGGCGCTGCGGGGCGGGGCCCCCGGCGTGATGGTGTTCGCCTGTCCACCGCGCGACTGCGCCGGACGCGAAGGGCCCAAGTGGCTGGGTGAGCGACTTTTCAATGAACGCGAGGCCGAGCTCCAGCCGCGCGTGGACCGGCGGAGGGTGCGCGTCGGCACCATGGCCGGCGGCGACCTCCGTGGAACGCTGCAGGCCTTCGACGACTTTGCCCGCGACGTCGCCACGCTTGCGCCGCTGCCTGTGTCAGGCGATCAGGACGTGACGCAGGACTGCGTGACCTCGGCCGATGCGGGAGGCCGCGAATGATCACGGCACGCACGGTGATTCGAGCGGTGGTCGCACTCGCGGTGACGGCCGCGGGCCTGGCGGCGTTGGCCGCGGCCTCGGCGGTCCGCCTTCCGTGGCACGGTGCGAACACTGCGGCATTACGCCTGTCGTGGAGCGCGCATCCCGAGCGCATTGAGGTCTGCCGCGCCCTGTCGAAAGCGGAGGTCGAGGCGCGCAATGAACACATGCGCCAGCGGGTGGAATGCGACGGCAAGGCCGCCACCTATGCGTTGCGTGTGCGCGTGGATGGCGCGCTGCTGGGTGACGAAGTGGTGCAGGGCGGTGGACTTCGACATGATCGTCCCATGCACCTGCTGCAGTCCTACGCCGTCTCGCCTGGTGTCCGGCGCATTCAGCTGGAGTTCTCGCGTCGAGAGCGCGCGTCGGACGATTCACTCCGCGGGGCGGCGGCGGTCCCGGATGCCGACACGGGAATCTTTGCCGGACGTGCCGCGCGCGAAGCGAGCGAGCGTGGCCGACTGACGCGTGCGGCGGTGCCGCCCCGCCTGACCCTCGACACGGCGATCACGTTCGCGCCGCAGCAGGTGGTCCTCGTGACGTTCGATCCCGACGGGCGCCGGCTGGTGCTGCGTGTGGACACGGCCTCGCGCCGGGTGCCCTGACATTCCCTGAGTCGGACGGGTGCCGCGGCGCCGGTATGTCGAGCCGCGCCTACCGCGCCGGGCCCCGGCAGAGACAGTAGGTAAACGACTGCACGGCGCCTGACGGCGTCCGGTGCTCCTCGCGCTCGCTCTGCAGCAGCTCAAAATCTTCGCCGAACTCGTTGTGGAGTCCGTCGGCCGAGTATCGCGCGACGTCGAGGCCGCTGCACCGCAGCGGGCCGTCATCAGCGAAGGTCGCGACGACCACGGTGCCGCCCGGGCTTAGCGCACCACGTACCTGCTCCACGTAGCGACGCCGGTCGGCGGCCTCGACGAGAAAATGGAAGACCGCGCGATCATGCCAGACATCCACCGACGACGGCGCGAACGTTGCCGTCAGGACGTCGGCAGCACGCCACGTCACCAGCGTGGAGCGGGCGCCGAGGCGCTGACGCGCGTACTGCAGCGCCGGCTCGGCGATATCGAGGACCGTCACGCGTGAATAGGCGAGGTCGAGCAGGCCATCGACCAGTCGCGACGCACCACCGCCGACGTCGAGAATACGCGCCGCGCGGTCGGGGGCCGCCGCGGTGATGAGGGCGAGCGACCGCGAGGCCTCCGGCTGGAACCAGCTGACGTCGGTTGGCGCCTTGGTGGTGTAGACGGAGTCCCAGTGTGTCTTTTGATCCATGCGTGCTCCCGAGGCCACGTGCAATATCGTGCCCGGCGACGCGTCCGTCGACCCGCGCCCCTACTCGTACCGCAGCGCGTCCACCGGGTCGAGCTTGGCCGCGCGCATCGCGGGCAGGATGCCGAACACGACGCCCGTGAACACGCTGCCAATGAGGGCGGCCACCACCGCCGATATCGGCACCTCGGCGGGCACGGGCGTGGTGACGCGCACCAGCAGCGCGATCAGCCACCCGATGAGCAGGCCGATGCTCGAGCCCAGCATGGTGAGCGTCGCGGCCTCCACCAGGAACTGCCAGAGAATGGTCCCCGCGGTCGCGCCGAGCGCCTTGCGCACGCCGATCTCACGGGTGCGCTCGGTCACCGAGATCATCATGATCGCCACCACGCCGACGCCACCCACGAGCAGGCCGACCGCCGAGAGCGCCAGCCCCACCAGGAAGATGGCGCCGAACAGCTGGTCGAACGTCTCCATCAGGCGGTCGTTGGTGATCAGCGCGAAGTTGTTGATCTGCGACGGGCGCAGCCCGCGCATGGCGCGCAGCGTGGCCGTCACGTCGTCCATCACTTCGCTCTGCGGCACGCCGTCCACCGGCTTCACCATCATCAGCGCGTTGCGGTCCCACAGGCCCAGCGACTGCTTGGCTGCCGCATACGGAATGATGGCGCGTGCCTTGTCGGGTCCGCGTCCGCTGAGCGACTTCAGGAAACCGGCCGTGGTGCGGTAGACGCCGATGACGGAAAAGGCGACGTTGTCGATCATCACCGTCTTGCCCAGCGGATCGGAATCGCCGAACAGCTGCTGCTTGAGCGAATCGTTGACGATGGCCACGCGGGCTCCCGACTGCGCCTCGACCGACGAGAAGTTGCGCCCGGGGGCGATGTCGCCGCGATCGATCTCCATCCACGTCGCCGACATCGCGTCGTAGCCGACGTTGGGGAGGTTGCGGTCGCGGTACCGCATGTCGGCGCTCGAACTCCACATGTCGGTGGCCGACGACACGGTGGAAAGCCGCCGGATGGCCGCGCGTTCGGTGCTGCTGATGGCCGGGTTGCGCCGGTCGGTGCAGGTGTCGTCGGTGGGCGAGCAGCCGGAAAGGCGGATGTCGCGCCGGCGGATCTGGAACGTGGCGGCGCCGGTGGCGTCGACGTCGGCCTTGAAGCTCTGCTGAATACCGTTGGTGGCGGCCGCCATCACCACCACCACCAGCACGCCGATGGCGATGCCCGAGATGGTGAGAAAGGCGCGCACCCGATTGGCGCGAATGGCGTCGAACGCCAGTCGGACCCCTTCGCCCATCAGGAACAACCGTTCGGAGAGTGGCATCGGCTACTCCTGGCGCAGGGCGGCAATGGGATCGAGCAGCGCCGCGCGACTGGCGGGGTACAGTCCGGCGGCAATGCCCACCCCCGCGCCGAGCACGAGCGCGGCGCCGATGGCCCACGGCGCGACGGCGGCCGGCAGCGGCGACACCGCGGCGATCACCTTGGCCAGCCCGAAGCCGAGTCCGATGCCGATGGCCGCGCCGAGGATCGACAAGGTGGCTGCCTCGATGAGGAACTGCATCATGATGTCGCGTCGCCGCGCCCCCAGCGCCTTGCGGATGCCGATCTCGCGCGTGCGTTCGGCCACCGCCACCAGCATGATGTTCATGATGACCATCGCGCCCACCACCAGCCCAATGGCCGGCAGCGCGGTGCCAAAGACGATGAGCTTGGACTTGATGCCGTCAAAGAAGGCGAGCGCCTGGTCCTGCGACTCGAACGTGAAGTTGTCGCCCTGGCCAGGCCGCAGGTTGCGGGCACCGCGCATCGCCTCGCGGGCGTCCTCCATGGCGCCGTCCATCTCCTCGCGCGTCGGCGTCTGCACAATGAGCCCGCCGATGTCGCCGCGCGGGTTGGTGACGCGCGACAGCGGCGACCGGTACGGCGCGATGAACAACCGGTCGAGCGAGAAGCCGAACACCATCCCCTGCTTCTCGATGACGCCAATCACGCGATACGGAATGCCGCCGACGCGCACCTCGCGCCCAATCGGGTCGAGGTCGGCAAAGAACGACTCCACCAGTTCTGCGCCGATGACGGCCACCGGCAGGCCGAGATCGGCTTCCTGCTGGGTGAAGGCGCGCCCGGCCGACAGGTCGTACTTCTTGATGCGAAAGTAATCGGGCTCGGTCGCGACCGTCTGCACCGACTTGGGGCGCGCATTCGGGACGCTGGCGTTGGCGAAGGTGACGTTCTCGATGGCGCTGCGCGCCCCGCGCGGGAGCGTCGAGCGCACCACGGCGACGTCGGCGTCGTACAGCCGCGGCCGACGCTGGAACTCGCGAAACTGCTCCTCGCTGACGCCGCCCACCTGCACGAAGGGGCGCCGCCGGAGCGTGAAGGTATTCACGCCCAGCAGCTTGGCGGCGAAGTCCTCCTCGACGTAGCGGCTCATCCCCTCGACGATCGAGATGACGGCGATCAGGAACATCACGCCGATCATCACGCCGGTGAGCGTGAAGAAGCTCTTGAGCTTCTGGACGCGGATGGTGTCGAGGGCCAGGCGGACAGCTTCGAGAAAATTCATCTGGGCGGGAAAACGGGGGCGCAAGTCTTCG
>CANNKR010000163.1 GCA_947504615.1 Gemmatimonadota bacterium
GAGCACGGCGACGACGTTCCGCGCCGGGGTCGGCGAGAGATGCCAGTCGTAGCTCCAGTGCGCGGTCACCGGCTGCCCCACATCGCCCACGGTCAACTGGTCGGCCGCCTTGCCGAACAGCGTGGCGGCCGCGGCCTTGGAGATGGTGGCGCCACCGATGGCGCTCGGGGCATCGGGCGCCGGCTGCATGGCACCACGCGTGGTCCACGCGGCGGCGACCGTCGCAGCGGGTACCGCATCCAGGCCGATCACGAAGACCGCGACGGCTCCGGCATTTTGGGCGCGCACGTCACGTGCGCCAACGACCCCTGCGCGAGGCGCGCGCGCGCCGGCGGCCGTGGCTTCCACAGCGGCGGCGGCCTGCGCACCGAACTTGTCGGGCACCGAGTCGCACCGCAGCACCGTCGGTGCCGGGCGCTCACGGCCCGGCGCCGCGACGAAGACGGCCACCTTGCCCTTGAACATCGCCGGGTCCAGCATGACGGTCGTGTCGGCCCACCGTCCGGCGAAGACCACCGGGACGCCGGCAAGGTCGGCCTTGCCGCCGATACCGCCGGCCGCGTTGGGTGCCATGGGAATCCATTCGGCGCTGCGCGCGAACGGCGCGGCGCCGGCCAGGCGCGACGCCGAGCTGTCGAAGCCCATGGGGCCGAACGTCAGCACCTGAAAGAACGAACCATTCTCCCCGGCCGGCTTGAGCCCGAAGCGCTTGAACTCGCGCGCGATGTAGTCCGTGCCCTTGTAGTTGCCCAGTTCGCCGATGCGGCGCCCCTGCATGGAGTCGTCGGAGAATCCGTAGAGACGCGTCCGCAGGTCGTTGGCAGTGATCGCACTCACCGTCGGGCGAGGGGCCCACGTGGCCGCCCCTTCGTCCGGCCAGACGACCTTGCTGGCAGCGGGCTTGGCCTGCGCGGAGAGGGTGCTGGCAGCGAGGGCGAGCGCACTGAGGATTCGGGCGGCGGCAGGAAGGCGGGTCACGGGAGATCCGGGTGGAAGCGTCTGGCGCATGGAACGCGAGCTGTTCCGGCGAACGTCAAATGTACGGTGAAGCCTCGGGAGTCGTTCAGCCCCGCCCTGTCGTCCGCCGGGTTCACTGGGTACAATCGGGGGTCTCGCTCCCCGAGGATCGAATGCTCCGAACACCTCTTCTGCTGGCCGTACTCCTTGCCGCACCAGCCATCGCCCGCACCCAGGCGCTGGCCCCTGCCGCCCCGGATCCGCGCGCCCCGCTGTTCGTAACGACGAGTTGGCTGTCCGGCCACGCGAAGGACGCCAATCTCGTACTGCTGCACGTGGGCGATCCCAAGGACTACGCGACCGCCCACATTGCGGGCGCTCGGCTGGTCAGCACGCAGGACGTCTCGGTGAGCGACCGCTCCGCGGGGGGCCTCGTGCTCGAAATGCCGAGCCCCGACACACTGCGCGCACACCTGGCGGCGCTGGGCATCTCGGATGATTCACGCATCATCCTGTACTACGCAAAGGACTGGGTGAGCCCGACGACGCGCATCCTGCTCACGCTGGCGTGGGCCGGACTCGGCGATCGCACGTCGATGCTCGACGGCGGCATGGGGGCGTGGACCGCCGACGGCCACGCGACCACGGCGGAGCTTCCGGCGGCGACCACCGGCACGCTGGCCCCGCTGAAGATCAGGAACTTCGTGGTGGACGCGTCGTACGTGCAGTCGATGATCGGCAAGCCTGGCGTGTCGATTGTCGATGCGCGACTACCGGCGTTCTATGAGGGCACGCAGACCGGCGGCAGCACTGCGGCCCCGCACAAGACCGGGCATATCACGGGTGCGAAGAGTGTCCCCTTCTCGACGGTGACCGACGAGTCGGCGCGTTTCCGATCACCGGCTGAACTCGCCGAGTTGTTCAGCAAGGCCGGCATCGGTCCCCACGACGTGATCATCGGGTACTGCCACCTTGGGCAACAGGCGACGGCCATGCTCACGGCGGCCCGCTCGCTGGGGCATCCCATTCTCCTTTATGATGGCTCGTTCCAGGACTGGTCGGCGCGGGCGGATTCGCCGGTGGAGACGGGACCCGCGAAGAAGTTGCCGTAGAAGAGTGGACGCATGCGACGCGGGGCGGGCTCGAAGAGAGCCCGCCCCGCGTTGCTTCCCCGCTATCGCGGCACGTCTACTTGATCTTCGCCATCTCCAGCCGCGCGCTCGTTCCATCCTGGACGCCCATGTACACCACGCCCGGCCCGAAGCCCGATATCACGCGCCCGAACGGCAGCTTCACGCGGTCCACGAGTTCGCCCTTGCTGTTGATGACGTCGTAGATCGCGCCGGCATCACTCGGCGACGTCGTGCGGATCCAGATGTTGCCATCCACGTCGGCGCGTGCGGACCCCATCTTGAAGGCCGGCCGGTAATCGGGGAGTTCCTTGGCCGACACCATGTTGATGGCCGGCATCTGGATCGCCTGCACGCCCTGCTGCGGGCGGCCCCCGCCGCCACCGCCACCACCACCATCCATGCGCATCTCGATGCGCATGCTGCCGCCACCGCCGCCGGCGACGGCGCCCATCATCGCTGCCGCGTTGTTGACGCCGCTGGCCAGGGCCTTCTGGTTGGCCTCGCGCTGCTTCTCGAGTTCGACCTTGGTCGAATCGAGAAACTTGCCCTTGGCGTCGTCGTCCATGCGTTCCCAGTTGTATGGGATCTTCGGGGTCGACGTCCACTTGCCGTCGCTCTCCAGCCAGTCGACGTGGTAGTCCTTGCCACGAATGACGGCAATGCGCCCGTCGGGCATCAAGGCCCAGTCGTCGACCACCGGCATCGGATTGGTCACGACGCTGACCCGCATGCCGCCCTTGTCGTCCTGCGTCATGCTGACGGTCGAGCCGGGAATCTTGAAGAACGCCGCCGTATCGAGTGCGCGCGTGGCGAGGTTCACGCGATACACCGGCGCGGTATCGGACATTTGCGGGGCGCGGAACGGCTGCCCTGGCTGCGGCGGGCCACCCATGTTCATGCCCATGCCGCGTCCGCTGGGCCGCACGAAGCCGCGGTAGACAATGCGTCCCTGCGGGTCGAAGCCCGGCGTGCCGAAAGGCCCGCCAATCATGAACGTGGCGTCCTCGGGACGCGGCACGGCCATGACACGGATCACCTCGCCTACGCCGTCGATCACCAGCATCGAGAGCGACTGCGGATCGATGAAGAGCGACGAGTCGCCGCGATACGGAATCAGCCCGGCCATACGGCTGCTGTAGCTGTTGGCCGTGGCCGGCGTGGTATCGGCGATCACCGACTTGAGCTTGAACTCGGCGTCAAGCACGAGAAGCTGGCGACGCGTCAGGTCGTTGACGATGGCGCCGCCGCCCGGGAGCGGCCGGACGCTGGTCACCGAGCCGAACAGGTCGGCCGGCGACACCTTGGTCACGGGCCCGAGCGGCCGCACCGGGGGCAGTTGCTGCGCCGCCAGCGGCGCACTTACCAGCACCGCACACGAAAGAACGAAACGAAGACGAAGGGACATGAGAGTTCTGAGAGAAAGGGACACCACGTGCATTAGTGCGCAATCATGATCTGCTGCACCTGCCCACCACCGCCACCACCGCCGCCGCCCATGAAGATGAACGGGCCGCCCGCGGTACCGCCAACCGTGGCCGACCGGATGGACTGCAGGTACCACCGATCGAGGTGTGCGGCGACCAGCGCCGGCAACTTGCGCTGTTGCTCGGCCGTCAGGATGCGCTTCACGCGCGGCGCCACCGCGATCAGGACGTCCACCGACGCCTCGCGCGTCTTCTTGTACTGCGCATACGCTTCGGCGTGACTGTAGTTGTCCGTCAAGCCGGCGAGTTCCTTGATGATCGGCGCCCACAGCTTGTTGAGCTGAATGAGATACATGCGGTTGATGGTCGCCATGCTGTCGCCCTGCGCCGCCGTGAGGTGCAGGCTGTCAGTCTGGCGAAGGATCATCGACATGGGGTTGATCGTCACGCCGCCGACGCCGTACATGGCGTTGAGCTGCGACTCGCTGGCTTTCTGCCCCGGGAGACGGCGCCCCCGGTCGAGCTGCTGCGTGAGCAACTGCTTCTCGCGCGCCGGCCCGAAGTCGAACCGCATCATCGCCGTCACCGTCACGGGCTGGCGAATGGACGTCTGCGACAGCTTGGTGGAGCCAAAGCGCTGGTTGACCTCATACGTGTACCGCTGCGTCGCCGCATTGAAGCCGCGCACGTAGAGCAGCGTGGCGTCGGGCTGAATGGTCTGCCCCCAGCCGCGCAGATTGTCCTCGCCGTGCAGCAGCAGGTCGGCCGCGCCCACCGGATTGCTGACCTGGAACTGGATGTTGGCGCGCTGCGGCAGGTGCATCTTGATCGGGTTGAACGACACGCTCAGGAACGCCGTGTGCGTCCACGGCCCCTGGCAGCTGTTGCGTGCGGCCAGTTGCCCAATCTGTCCTTCGAGGCACTTCTTTGCCCCGCCGGACGAGCCCGCCAGGAGCGTCTGCATGGCCGACGCGAGCGACGCGTCGGCGGTCGTGGCCGGATTGGCCACGTACGCCCGGTCGTTGTACAGCCCGTCGCCGTTCACGTCGCCGCTGACGCCCGGCGTGTAGTACGATCCGGCGCGCACATTGCCGAACCAGTTGACGCGCACGGCATCGTAGAAGTTGTAGTTGAGCGAGTACTGCACCTGATGCCGGCTGGCGTTGGCCGAGCGTGACCACGCCACGGCGCGCGGATCGCCCGTGGTGCTCTGGAATCCGCGGGACTGCTCACGGACATCGCTGAACACGTAGCCCAGGCTCCAGCCGAGCTTGGAACTGAACGTCATCGGATTCAGGCGCAGGGTCAGCTGCTTCGACTGCGACTGCAGGTCCGACCGCGACTCGTTCACCGCGTTGTACTCGGGGTGCAGTCGCGACTCGCGCGGCGCCGAGATGCCCGTCATCGGGTCGATGCTCGTCAGCGGCACGTACACGGGACGCCCGCCTTCGCTGGCCAGCGCGAACCGTGGCGCACCCGAAAAGTTGAGATCGTAGTTGGCGGGCTGATTCAGGTTGAGCGAATAGGTGATGTCCGCCGTCGCCGTGTAGCGTCCCTGAGCCACGGGGCCGTTCCACTGCAGGTTGCCGCGCACACTGCGCGTCGCCTGCCAGTCCTTGCTGTACAGCGCAACATTAGGAGCCATGTTGGTGAACTGCGACGCCACGCTGCCGTCGGCACAGGTCAAGGGAATGGACGCGGGGTTCGTCAGCCACGAGCTCCAGGCCTGCGCCGGCACCGTCGCCCCATAGCATCCAAGTTGCTGCACCGCCGTGGCCAGGCCGGTGTTGTCGAGGGCCGAGCCAAGCAGCGTGGACTGCGGCAGGTTCTGGAAGACCCCCAGTCCGCCCCGCACCACGGCGCGCGGTCCGCGGATGGCGCCATCGAAGCCGGGAATCTGCGCTCCCTGGCCGTACTGGTACGAAAAGCCCAAGCGCGGGCTCACGTACAGATGATTGGGTGCGTGGCTGTTGTCGACGCCGAACTTCTGGAGGATCGCCGGATTCTCGATCGGCCCGGCGCTGAACGCGTTCCCGTCCACACGCAGGCCGTACTGAATCTGCAGGTCGTTGGACTTGCGCCATGCATCGCCCACCGACGCGGCGCCGACCGTCTGCACACCGCTCCGCACCCGCGGCAGGAGCTGTCGCGAGAAGGACGCGGCGCGCCCGGCCTCGAGATCGGCCAGCGACATGTAGCTGAACGAGCCGAGCTGGTTGGTGGTCTGGTCCTGGTCGAACGCGTCGCGGCGCAGTTCGCTGGTGAACTTGATGCGGTGCTTGTTGTTCTTGGCGAACCACGACAGCGTATTGGTGTAGCCAAGGCTCGCCGTGCTCTGCGAGTTGTCCAGGAACGTGCTGCCGCCAAACTGCACGCTGCGCACGCCATTGGTGCCGTCGGGCAGCCGCGAGTTGATGCGGACGCTGCCGCTGGGCATGTCGTAGTACGGCGTCCCCTCGTTCCGGGACCCGCTGGCCGTGATGTTGGTCTCCGACAGGAAGCCCGACAGGATCCCGGAATCGAAATACGCCGAATGCCGCGCCTGCACGCCGCCATTGGTGCCGGTGCGCTCGCCGCTGTGCCCAGGCAGTTCGCTGATGGAGCCGCCGACAGGGGCGCTGCGATTGGCCGAGCCGTTGAACGTGAGCGCGTAGGCCGCCCCGGTGCGTGACCCCGACGGCGCGATGTTCAGCGTCGCCAGCAACGAACCGTTGTCGCTGCTGCGGTTGCTCACCGCCGTGCGTGGCGACAGCGGAATGCCCTTGGCGCGCAGGATGCTCAGGACGCGCGCCGCCGAATCGGGGCTGATCCCGCTGGTCACGAGCCCGGTAGACGATGTGTTGACCAGGGACTGCAGGTCGTTGGAGCGGCGTCCCAGCTGATAGGAGACGTTGTAAAAGGCCTCGTCGATCTTCACCGGCCCCGACAACAGGCCGCCCAGCGACACGTTGGTGAACTGCTGGCCGAGCGCCTGCGCGGCCTTGTCGGTCCACTGCAGCCATGGCGCGTCGACGTTCAGCGAGTTGGTGCGCATGGTGAAGTTGTTGCCCGTGGGGGAGCGAATGTTGAACTGTGCACCGCTGAAGCCGCCGCGCGAGACATCGTACGGCGCGGTGGACAGCGAACTCGACACCCCCGCGTCGCGCGGCACGTCAGCGCCGCCGAACGAGCCGCCGTTGAGCGTCGTCGCGTTCTGGTCGGGCGACAGCCCCAGCACAGAAAAGCCGGACGCGTCGCCGTTGGTCCCCGGCACCAGCGTGACGCCCGGCAGTGACGACGCCATGGCGGCGAGGTTGCCCGCGTCACCGGCGGCGACGCTGGCGGCGCTCACGTTCCGCTCCGTGCCCGAGATATCGGGCTGGCGGTCGTCGCGGTTGGCGCGGGTGCGGTCTCCCGCGTTCACGCGCACCGCCTCCAGTTCCGTCATGGCGCGCGACAGGCGGGCGTCGGCGATGAGGATCTCCTGATCGGCCGTGCGCTTCACCTCAAAGCGCTTCTGCGAAAAGCCGATGGCCTGCACCGTCACCATGTAGTCGCCGTCCCCGTTGGGGAAGGTGATGGTGAAGCGGCCGCTGTTGTCGCTCAGCGCCCGGCGCGAGACATTGCCGCTCAGCGACACGGCGGTGATGCGCGCGCCGGCGATGGCCACGGAGTCGTCGCCCACCACCTTGCCGCGAATGACGTCCACGGATTGCGCCGCGACCGAGGAAGGAGCGCAGAAGGCGATGGCGACGGCCACGGCGGCAGCAGCAAGACGAACAATGCTCGAAAGGCGCATTCGGGATGTCAGCGGGAAGGATTACAGCCGCGCGGATGCACGGCGTCTGGGCGTTAGGACCCAGCGGGCTTCTAATGGTTTACGTGCCGGGGAGCGCACGCGTTTCCGTGTCATTCACTACAGCCTTGAAGGGTCGCCCGTTGGTGGGGAGAATGGAAGGCAGGACAGAGCGGGCCGGCCCCCGGGCCCTCCCGCCCCGCCGGGGGCCTTCTACTAGCTTTCGGAAACTGTTTGTCACC
>CANNKR010000164.1 GCA_947504615.1 Gemmatimonadota bacterium
GGGGGCGAGGAGTTCGCGATCCTTGCCCCGGAAACCGATGAGGCGGGGGCCCTGCATCTGGCCGATCGCATCCTGCAGGCGTTCCGCACCCGATCGTTCACCAGCGTGCGCGGGCAGATGCCGATCACGATCAGCATTGGCGTGGCCTCCGCCGACGCGAGCACCGAAGACATCGTGCGTCGGCTGACCGCGCGCGCGGACGAGGCGCTGTACGTGGCCAAGCGGAACGGCCGCGATCAGGCGGTGCAATGGAAGACCGGGATGCGCGCGTTCGACACCGGCGGTAGCCGGCTGTCGCGCGAAATCGACGCAGTCGGCGGCCGACTCTCTCGCGAGATTGATCGGCTGCCGTAGCGCGTGCTAGATCGCCATCGTCCCTTCGCTGACCAGGACGGCTGAGCCGGCCACGCGGACGGCGGTCACTTCGCCCTCGGCCTTGTCGGCCTCGATCTCCAGGCGGCTCGGGCGCCCCATTTCCACGCCCTGATCGATGGTCCACACCAGCGTCCCGCCGCGAACGCGCGAGCGTGCGGCCAGGTAGCCGGCAAAGGCCGCCGCGGCCGACCCGGTGGCCGGATCTTCGGGCACGGCGATGCCCGGTGCGAACATGCGCGCGCGGTAGTGATGGTCGCCGCCGTCCGGATCGGCAGCGTACACCCAGATCATCGAGGCCCACGCGTGGGCGAGCGTCTCATCCCAGCGATCCATCTTGATGCGCGCGCGGCTGACGGCGTCCACACTCGTCAGCGGTGCAATGAGAAACGGGAGTCCGCACGAGACGCCCTGCGGCTTCTCGGACGTGCCCAGCAGGTCGCCCGTCTCGAGGCCGAGCATGCGAGCCAGCACCCCACGCGAGGGGACCGGAGGCCCGACCTCGGGGAGCTTGGCCACGCTGAACTGCGCCCAGCCACCGCCCGCGTGCGATTCGCGAATCACCACCGGCACCGGGCCGACGTTTTCCTCGAAGACGATGCGTGCTTCGCCGTCGACCAGCGGGATCTCGCCCGTGGCGGCCAGCACCACCGCAGTGCCGACCGTGGGATGGCCGGCAAAGGGGACCTCGCCGCCGGGCGTGAAGATGCGCACGCGCCGGGTGTGCCCCGGCTGCTCCGCCGGGTACACGAACGTCGTCTCCGAGTAATTGAACTCGCGGCAGATCGGGAGCAGCAGCTCCTCGGGAATGCCCCGCGCGTCCGGGATGACGGCCAGCTGGTTGCCGCCGAACCGGGCGTTCGTGAAGACGTCAGTGGTAATGAAGCGGATCGTGGGCAAGGTGGGTAACCGGCAGGAGACGGGAGACGGTAGACGGTAGACGGTAGATGGTGGAGAACGGACGGCGCGGAGTTTTGCGCTGCCGGCTCCCACCGCCCTTGTCCGGAACGATTACTCCTCGCCCATGAAGGGGTACTTGTAATCCGTTGGCGGCACGAAGGTTTCCTTGATCGTGCGCGCGCTGACCCAGCGCAGGAGGTTCATCTTGGAGCCGGCCTTGTCGTTGGTGCCGCTGCCCCGCGCGCCGCCGAAAGGCTGCTGACCCACCGTGGCTCCGGTCGGCTTGTCATTCACATAGAAGTTTCCGGCAGCGTGGCGCAGCGCGGTATGGGCCTCGAGCACCGCCTTTCGGTCGCGGGCGAACACCGAGCCCGTGAGCGCGTAGGGCGACGTGCGGTCCACCAGCTGCAGCGTGTCGAGCCACTTGGCGTCATCGTAGACGTAGCAGGTGACCACGGGGCCAAAGATCTCCTCGCACAGCATCCGGTACGACGGGTCCTCGGTCTGCACGAGCGTCGGCTCGATGAACCACCCCTTCTCGCCGTGTGCCTTGCCGCCGGCCAGGACCTTGGCGTTCTTGCCGGCGTCAGCCAGGTAGCCGCTGATCCGGTCGAACGCCTTCTTGTCGATCACCGCGCCCATGAAATTCCGGAAGTCGGCCACATCGCCCATCTTGATTTCGGCGATCATTTCCTGTGCGTACGCGAGCGTCTCCTTCCACAGCGACTTGGGCACGTAGGCGCGGCTGGCCGCCGAGCACTTCTGCCCCTGGTACTCGAAGCCGCCGCGCACGATGGCCACGGCCAGCGCCTTGGCGTCGGCCGACGGGTGCGCCACGATGAAGTCCTTGCCGCCGGTCTCGCCGACGATGCGCGGATACGAGCGGTAGCGCCCCATGTTCTTGCCGATCGTCTCCCACATGGAGTTGAAGACGGTGGTGGAGCCCGTGAAGTGCACGCCCGCCAGGTCCGGATGCGAGAGCGCCACGTTGGAGATGGTGGCGGCGTCGGCCGGCATGAAGTTGATGACGCCCGGCGGGAGCCCGGCCTCAGTCATCAGCTGGTGCATGTACCACGACGAGAGCACTGCCGTGCCGGCCGGCTTCCAGAGCACCACGTTGCCCATGAGCGCGGGCGCCGACGACAGGTTGCCACCGATGGCCGTGAAGTTGAACGGCGACACGGCGTAGACGAACCCCTCGAGGTTCCGGTAGTCGGTCTGGTTCCACATGCCGGGTGCCGACACGGGCTGCTCGGCGTAGAGCTCCTGGGCGAAGTGCGCGTTGAACCGGAAGAAGTCCACCATTTCGCAGGCGGCGTCGATCTCGGTCTGGTAGACGGTCTTCGACTGACCCAGCATGGTGGCGGCGTTCATGGTGGAACGCCACGTGGTGGCCAGCAGCTCGGCGGCGCGGAGCATCACCGCGGCGCGGTCTTCCCAGCGCCACGACGCCCATTCCTTCTGGGCCGCGGCCGCCGCAGCAATCGCCGCCGTGACGTCTTCGGGGCGCGCCTTGTGGAACGTGGCAATCACGTGCTGGTGGTCGTGCGGGGAGCGCACCTTGGTGACGTCGCCGGTGCGAATCTCCTTGCCGCCCACGATCACCGGAATCTCGGGGCACTCACCGGACATCGCCGACAGGCGGCTCTTGAGTTCCGCCTTTTCGGGCGATCCCGGGCCGTACGACTTGATCGGTTCGTTGACCGGGGGCGGAACACGGCGGGTGCCGTTCACGGTGGCGGCGGACGGGTGCATGGCGTCGGGCCTCGAGCGGGAGTGGGAAGGGGCCGAGGCGGAAAGATAACTGGGTTGCGGGCCGGTGATCACCACTCGGCGTCGCGCCCGGCCCTGCCCGGCACCCCCCGATCACCCTCCGAGCACCTCCCGAGCACCTCCCGAGCACCTCCCGAGCACCTCCCGAGCACCCCTCGCATCCCCGCGGCAGACTGCCCACATTTCCCGATAACTTTTCACGGCATACACTATTGCGCGTCTTATTTGCTGACGACGACGCTTTCATGCGTCTATTGCACGAGGAAGTCCTTCGTTCCTGCGGTCACGAGCCCGTGGTGGCGAGCGATGGCGCGGAAGCGTGGGCGATCTTCGAGCGCGAGACCCCGCCGCTGGTGATCCTCGACTGGCAGATGCCGGGGCTCGACGGCCTGGAGGTCTGCCGGCGCATCCGGGCGCACCCCGAGGGTGACACGACCTTCGTCCTGGTGGTGACGGCGCGCGACGGGGCCGAGGACCTCACCACGGTGCTCGACGCGGGGGCGGACGACTACCTGTCGAAGCCGGTGACGCCCGACAACATGCAGGCGCGCCTGCGCATCGCGGAGCGGCGCATCGAGGTGTCGCGGGCGCGGAAGACGGCCGAGGAGGAACTGCGTCGCGCGCGCTACCTGGCGGGCATCGGCGAGACGACGCTGACCCTCCAGCACGAGATCAATAACCCGCTGGCGGCGCTTCTCACCAACGTCTCGCTGATCCGGTCGGGTGTGCTGACGGAAGACGAAGTGGCCGAGTCGATGGTGGTGATCGAGGAGCAGGGACGGCGCGTGGCCGATGTGGTGAAGCGCCTGCGCCAGATCGAGCGCGAGCGGAGCGCGATGTCCGTGGAGTACCTCGGCAGCCAGCGCATGATCGACCTTCGCGGCGACGGCACGGGTCCCGGGAAGTGAGGCGTCGCCTCGGCTCGCATCCCAGTGACGCCGGGGGCATGCCCATGGCGGCGCGCCGGGCGGGGGCAGCGGGGATGACCGCGCTGCAGATATTCACCGCCCCCCCGACGTTCTACGGCGACAAGGCGGGGATGACGGGTGCCAAGGTGGCCCGCTTCCATGCGGCGTTGGCCGAGGGCGGCATCGAGCCCGGGGACGTGCTGGTGCATGCCGCGTACGTGCTGAACACCGCGTCGCCCGAGGAGGAGAAGGCGACGCGCGCCCGGGCCGGGCTCACCAAGGAGCTCGAGCGGACGCAGGCGATCGGCGCACTCGGATGCTGTTTTCACCCCGGGTCGGCGGTGACGAGCGATCCCGAGCAGGCCGCGATTCGCGTGGGCGAGACGATCCGCGCGGCGGTGGAGCGGGTGCCGGGGACGGCGCGGGTGCTGGTGGAAAACACGGCGGGGGCGGGGAAGACGATGGGCCGCACGCCCGAGGAAATCGCTCTGATGCTGTCGCAGGTGCCGTCCGAGTTGCGCCACCGCACCGGCTACGGGCTCGACACCTGTCACCTGTTTGCGGCGGGGCACGATATCGCGACGAGCCCTGAGTCGCTACGGGCGGTGCTCGACCGGTTTGAGCAGGTGATCGGGGAGCCGCCGGCCTTTTTCCACCTGAACGACAGCCAGCATCCCTTTGGCTCGAACAAGGACCGCCACGCCCTGCTGGGAGCTGGGGAGATCGGCGCCGAGCCCTTCCGCTGGCTGCTGGCGGACACGCGCGCGGCGGCGGTTCCCTGTGTCCTCGAGACGCCGCACGAGCGCGATGACACGGCGGAAGACGACGCGACGGCGGACCCGGCCGACCTGCGGATGATGGCGTTTTTGCGCGAGTGGAGCGCCGTTTCGGGCACCTGAGCGGCGGTTTTCCCTCTGGCGGCGGCGGGCGCGTGGTGAAAATTTCCCGTGCGCTCAGAGGGAAAAACTATTGCGCTCAGAGGGAAACGTCTTAGTTTCGAATCGTCGGGGCGCGTTTTACCGGGAGAGCGCCGACCGCGAACATCCTTTCCAGGAGATCTCAGAATGGCTGCGAAGAAGAAGGCTGCAAAGAAGCCGGCGAAGAAGGCCGCTGCGAAGAAGCCCGCTGCGAAGAAGGTCGCGAAGAAGAAGACGGCTCGTAAGCCGAATGCGGCGTTCATGAAGCCGGTTCAGCCGGATGCGATCCTCGCCGCGATCGTCGGTGACAAGCCGCAGCCGCGCACCGAGATCATGAAGAAGACGTGGGTCTACATCAAGAAGAACAACCTTCAGGACAAGAAGAACCGTCGCCAGATCAACGCGGATCCCGCGCTGAAGGCGCTGTTCGGTGGGAAGGCCTCGGTCACGATGTTCGAAATGACCAAGTACATCTTCAAGCACGCCAAGTAAGGCACGCTCGAAACTGCTGTGGGAGGGCGCCTGAGAGGGCGCCCTTCGCTTTTTATGGTGGTCGGTTTTTCAACACGGAGACCGGAGGGGCGCGGAGGGCCACGGAGGACGGCGACAACAATTCAAAAGGGCTTGGCAGGCAGTGCCGTCCGCCCACGCCCCCATAAGTACGTGGCAGTACTCAGTGGCCCTCCGTTACCTCCGGTCTCCGTGTTGAAGGACTCGATGCCGGAGTCCCGCGCCGGCCGGTCGCCCTTGAATGGCGCGGCGCGCACCGCAGATTCCACCGGGTTCCCTCCGACCTCCCGAGCCCGAGTACAGTGGCCAAGAAGAAAGCCGACGCTCCCAAGAACGCCGTCGCGGCCGCCCGCGGCCGCAGTGCCCCGTTTGCCCGCCGCGCGTGGGAGAATTTCAAGTCGATCGCGGGCACCCTCGCGATCTTCCTGTTTATCCGCGCGTTCCTGGTGGAGGCGTATCGCATCCCGTCGGGGTCGATGATCCCGACGCTGCTCATCGGCGACTGGCTGTTCGTCAACAAGCTCGTCTACGGGCCGCACTTGCCGTTCTCGAACTACAACCTGCCGGGCTACGCGGACCCCAAGCGGGGCGACGTGGTGGTGTTCAAGTCACCCTACCAGCCCGACGAAGCGGAACGCGGCGACGATCCCACGCCGACCCTGGTGAAGCGACTGGTGGGAATGCCGGGCGACACGATCTTCATGCGCGCCGGCCTGCTGCACGTCAACGGCGTGCCGCAGCGGCAGGGGTACGGCGCCGACGCGAACCCCAAGGGGGATCCGAACGAGATCAGCGACCTGTTCGACTGGCAGAAGAAGGTGCAGCTGGCCACGTCGCGCTTTGGCGCGGCGCCCAAGCAGCCGACGCACGACGAGTGGGGGCCCCTGCTGGTGCCCAACGGGTACTACTGGATGATGGGCGACAACCGCTACAACTCCAAGGACTCGCGCTACTGGGGCTTCGTGCCGCGCGACAACATGCGTGGACGGCCGATTTTCGTTTATTACACGTACGTGCCGCAGAACGAGAGCGACCGTGCGCTGTCGCCGCTCACCGATATCCGGTGGAAGCGGATCGGGCATATCATCAGATAGAGAACGACAGAGTACGACAGAGAAAGACAGAGAACGACAGAACGGACGGCGTGGAACGTACAGCCTAAAGCGTACCGCTTCTTTTCAATCGAGGTTTCCGTGAAACGCGTCGTCGCCCTGTTGCTGGCCGCCGTCCCGCTCATGGCGCAGACTCCCTCCGCGCTCCTGGATTCCGCGCGCACCCGGCTGGCCGTCCTCGATGGCACCGTGCGCATCGCCGGACTCGACAGCGCGGTCGAGGTGCGGCGCGACACGTGGGGCATCCCGCACATCTACGCGCGTACCCAGCACGACCTCTTCCTGGCGCAAGGTTTCGTGGCGGCGCAGGATCGCCTCTGGCAGATGGAGATGTGGCGTCGCGCGGGAGAGGGACGCCTGGCCGAGGTGCTGGGTCCCTCGTTCGTCGATCGCGATCGCATCGCGCGCGCGCTGCGCTTCCGGGGTGATTGGAACGCGGAGTACCTGAGCTACGCTCCCGACACGCGTGTCATCCTGCAGGCGTTCGTCCAAGGGGTGAATGCCGCGATGGCTGATGCCAAGGCGCGGCACGCGCTGCCCATCGAGTTCTCGATGCTCGGCATAGAACCCACCCCGTGGACTCCCGATGTGCCGCTGCAGCGCCTGGCCGCGTTCTCCATGACGGGGAATGCCAGCGGCGAGGCCGCCCGGGCGCAGTTGGTGCATCTGCTGGGCGTGGAACGCACCCAGGCCATCTGGCCGCTCGACCCGTCGCGCGCCATCGACCCCGCGCCGGGGCTCGACCTCGCCGGCGTCGACGACCATGCGATCCCGGCCGTCATCAAGGCGATGGCGCCCATTTCGTACGCACGGATCGAAGGGTCGAACAACTGGGTGGTGAGCGGCGCCAAGACGGCATCGGGCAAGCCACTGCTCGCCAACGATCCGCATCGCGCCGTGCAGAATCCGGCGTTGCGATACCTCACGCACCTCGTGGGGCCGGGCTGGAATGTCATCGGCGCCGGGGAGCCCGGCGTGCCCGGCGTGGCCGCAGGGCACAATGAACGCGTGGCCTTCGGGTTCACCA
>CANNKR010000165.1 GCA_947504615.1 Gemmatimonadota bacterium
CTGCAACGCCGTAAAGGCGAGGGCCACGGTCACGTCCACCGTCTGACCATCGGTCACGGTGACGCTGTGTGACCCCGGCCGGAACCCGATGCGTCGGGCGGACACCGTGACGGTGCCGGCCGGTACCCCCAGAATGCGAAACGCCCCGCGTGCATCGGTGATCGTGGCGGGCGGGGTGCCCGGTGACCCCGGCGGAGTGCCCGGCTGGGCGGTTGGCGCGGCGCCCGGCGGCCCGACGGCTATCCGCACCTCAGCGCTCGCGATCCCAAAGCCGGCTGGGTCGCGGACGTGGCCGGTGAGCGTTCCCTGCGCAGGCGCAGGCAACGCCAGGAGGGTCGCAAGGCAGAAGATGACGAAGCGCATGGGCGTATCGTGAAGTTGGCGGTCCCGAGGGCGGGCAACAAGTCCCGTCTGGGTGGCCGGACCCCGCTCGGGCCCTTCCAAGGGCGGATGGCCGGATTCCGAGGTGGAGGCCCAGAACTTGGCGGGCCAAGGTGGGGGCCAGAGCCTTGAACTCTGGCCACTCTTGTGACAATTTTCACAAGCTATACCCGATTGGTGCCCGGTTCTTTTTGTCCGGGGCACCGCCGTGCTGTTCCGGCACCCGCCCTCCGTATCCCGCACCCCTAGCATCCCTTATGTCTGCCACGTCGCTGCGCCCCGGTGAGATCAAGGACATCCTGCTTCGCGAGATCGAAGCGGCCGACCTGAACAAGCTCGACGTCGAAGAAGTCGGCACGGTGCTGGAAGTGAAGGACGGCATCGCCCGCATCTACGGCCTCAAGAAGGCGATGTCGGGCGAAATGCTCGAGATCACCGCCGGCGAGCCCCCGCGGAAGATCACCGCCCTCGCGCTGAACCTCGAAGAGGACAACATCGGCGCGGTGGTGCTGGGCGACTACCTGCAGATCAAGGAAGGCGACGACGTGCGCCGCACGGGGCGCGTGCTCGAGGTGCCGGTGGGTCCGGCGATGATCGGCCGCGTGGTCGATCCGCTCGGCAACCCCATCGACGGCCTCGGCCCGATCAAGGCGACGACGACCCGCAAGGTCGAGTCGGAAGCCCCCGGCATCATCGTCCGCCAGCCGGTGAAGGAACCGCTGCAGACGGGGATCAAGGCCATCGACTCCATGATCCCGATCGGCCGTGGCCAGCGCGAACTGATCATCGGCGACCGTGGCACCGGCAAGACCGCGGTGGCGGTGGACACGATCATCAACCAGAAGGGCACCGGCGTCATCTGCGTCTACGTCGGCATCGGCCAGAAGGCCTCGACGATTGCCTCGGTGGTGGAAAAGCTGAAGGTGGCCGGCGCGATGGAGTTCACCATCGTCGTCGCCGCGTCGGCGTCCGACCCGGCTCCGATGCAGTACATCGCCCCCTACTCGGGCGCGGCGATGGCCGAGTACTTCATGTACCACGAGGGGAAGGCGACGCTGGCCGTGTACGACGACCTGTCCAAGCAGGCCGCGGCGTATCGCCAGATCTCGCTCGTGCTGCGCCGCCCGCCGGGCCGCGAGGCGTATCCCGGCGACGTGTTTTACCTGCACTCGCGCCTGCTCGAGCGCGCGGCCAAGCTCTCGGAAGATCCCAAGATCATCGACGGCAAGACGATCTTCGCGGCCGGTGGATCGCTGACGGCGCTGCCGATCATCGAGACGCAGGCCGGCGACGTGTCGGCGTACATCCCGACGAACGTCATCTCGATCACCGATGGGCAGATCTTCCTGGAGTCCGACCTGTTCTTCTCGGGCGTGCGCCCCGCGATCAACGTCGGTATCTCGGTGTCGCGCGTGGGTGGCGCGGCGCAGATCAAGGCCATGAAGGCCGTGGCCGGGCGCCTGCGCCTCGACCTGGCGCAGTACCGTGAGCTGGAAGCGTTCGCCGCGTTCGCCTCGGACCTCGACGCCGCCACCAAGCGGCAGCTCGACCGCGGCGCGCGCACGGTGGAAGTGCTGAAGCAGGGGCAGTACCGTCCGATGGTCGTCGAGGAGCAGGTGGTGATCATCTACGCGGTGACGAACGGCTTCCTGGACGACGTGGCGGTGGGCAAGGTGCGCGAGTGGGAGGCCGGGTTCCACGCGTTCATGGCCGCCAAGTTCCCGCAGGTGGGGGCGGCCATCAGCAAGGACCGGGCAATGTCGAAGGACACGGAAGCGACGCTGAAGGTGGCCATCGAGGCCTACAAGAAGACGGTCGCCTGACCTTGTCGACCGTCCACCGTCTACCGTCCACCGTCTAGCATATGGCCAAGGGCAGAGAACTCATCGGGCGCATCAAGACCACGGAGAATACGCGGAAGATCACGCGTACCATGGAAATGGTCGCTGCCTCGAAGATGAAGCGTGCGTCGGATCGCGTCACGGCGGCCCGTCCGTACGCGAAGGCGCTGAGCGAGGTCATCTCGAGTCTGTACAACGAGGACCTGGCCGAGCGGTTCCCGCTGCTGCGCCAGCTCACGAGCGAAAAGCGGGCGGCGGTGGTGCTGCTGACGGCCAACCGCGGCCTGTGCGGCGGCTTCAACGCCAACCTGATCAAGGAAGCGCGGCACACGGTGGCCGAACTCGAGGCGCGCGGCGTGCAGGTGGACCTGCACGTGGTGGGGCGCAAGGGCATCGGGTACTTCCGCTACGTGGGGCGCGACATGGCCTCGCAGCGCACGGACATCACCGACAAGCCGACGGCCGCCGATGCGGCGTCGCTAGTGGACACGCTGATGGCCGACTTCATCAGCGGGGCGATCGACGCCGTCTACGTGGTGCATTCGCAGTTCCACTCGGTCCTGTCGGCGCCGCCGCACACGGATCGGGTGCTGCCCGTGTCGGCGCCCGCGCGCTCCGGCGCCGGCCGTGACTACCTGTTGTATCCCTCGGCGGACGCGATCCTCACCGAGTTGCTTCCCTCGTACGTGCGCAACGCGGTGTACCGCGCGCTCGTCGAGACGGCCGCCGCCGAGCAGGCGGCGCGGCGCACTGCCATGAAGAGCGCCACCGACAACGCGGGGGACATGCTGCACCTCCTTCGCCGCACGTACAATCGCGCCCGCCAGGCCAACATCACGCAGGAGATCGCCGAAATCGTCGGCGGCGCTGCGGCCCTCCAAGGTTGATTCACATGACTACTGCTACTGCCACGAACGTCGGGAAGGTCATCCAGGTCATCGGACCGGTGCTCGACGTCGAGTTCATCTCGGGCCATCTGCCGGAGCTCTACAACGCCCTGGAGATCAAGGGGACGACGGACGCCGGGACGCCCATTCGCATCGTCTGCGAGGTGCAGCAGCACATCGGGCGCAACCAGGTGCGTGCGGTGGGCATGAGCTCCACCGACGGCGTGGTGCGCGGCATGGAAGTGATCGACACCGGGTCGGCGATCATGGTGCCGGTCGGCATGCCGGCGCTGGGCCGCATCCTGAACGTGCTCGGCGAGCCGGTGGACAACGGCGCGGTGATCGGCCCCGAGGTGGAGCGCTGGCCGATCCATCGCAAGCGCCCGGACTTCGTGAACCTCGAGCCGAAGACGGAAGTCTTCGAGACGGGCATCAAGGTGGTCGATCTCATCGCCCCGTTCGTGAAGGGCGGCAAGATCGGGCTGTTCGGTGGCGCCGGCGTGGGCAAGACGGTCGTGATCATGGAACTGATCAACAACGTGGCCAAGGGCCACGGCGGCAAGTCGGTGTTCTGCGGCGTGGGCGAGCGAACGCGCGAGGGCAACGACCTGTATCTCGAAATGCAGGAATCGGGCGTCATCAACTCGACGGCGCTGATCTACGGCCAGATGAACGAGCCGCCGGGAGCGCGCCTGCGCGTGGGGCTCGCCGGCTTGACGGTCGCCGAGTATTTCCGCGACCGCGAGCATGCGGACGTGCTGGTGTTCATCGACAACATCTTCCGCTTCACGCAGGCGGGGTCGGAAGTTTCGGCGCTGCTGGGCCGCATGCCGAGCGCCGTGGGCTACCAGCCCACGCTGGCCTCGGAGATGGGCGACCTGCAGGAGCGCATCACCTCGACGCGTGACGGCTCGATCACCTCGGTGCAGGCCATCTACGTGCCGGCCGACGACATCACCGATCCGGCGCCGGCGACGGCCTTTGCGCACCTCGACGCGACGGTCGTGCTGTCGCGCGCCATCACCGAACTGGGCATCTACCCCGCGGTGGATCCCCTGGCGTCGGGCTCGCGCATCCTGGATCCGCAGTTCATCGGCGACCGTCACTACAAGGCGGCCACCGAGGTGCAGCGCATCCTGCAGCGGTACAAGGAACTGCAGGACATCATCGCGATCCTGGGCATGGACGAACTGTCGGAAGAGGACAAGAAGGTTGTCGGGCGTGCCCGGCGCATTCAGCGCTTCATGTCGCAGCCCTTCTCGGTGGCCGAGCAGTTCACGGGCATCCCGGGCAAGTATGTGAAGATCGAGGAGACCATCTCGTCGTTCGAGCGCCTCTGTGCGGGTGAGTTCGATCACCTGCCGGAACAGGCCTTCTTCATGGCCGGCGGCATCGACGACGTGGTGGAGAACGCCAAGAAGTTCCAGGCCTAGGCGATGCTCAAGGTCTCGGTGGTCTCGCCGGAAGCGACGCTGTTCGAAGGGGAAGCGACCTCGGTCGTGGCCCCGGCGTTCGACGGCGAAGTCGGCATCCTGCTGAACCACGCGCCGATGATCACGGTGCTGGGGCAGGGGACGCTGCGCGTCGAGGGCGCCACGCCGGCCCGGTTTACCGTGTCGGGGGGCTTTGTGCAGGTGGTGGACAACCAGGTGCGCGTGGTGACGGAGCAGGCGAGCCGCGCGTAGCTGTTGCGGTGTGGTGCCTTGGGTTCCGGTTATCTGAACACGGAGACCGGAGGTACCGGAGGGCCACGGAGTACGACAACGGCATACTAAGGGGTCGCGGCGGACAGTCCTCTCCGCCGCGACCCCATTGAATTGTTGCAGTACTCCGCGTCCTCCGTGCCACTCCGGTCTCCGTGTTGAAGAAACGAAACCCAGCGACGGCATCCGTTCGTTCCGGTCTCCCTGTTGAATGACCCGCGCGCGTTGCGCGTGTTGAAGAACACGATCCGTTCCGTGAAACTCCTGACCCCGCTCCCCGTGAACCGCTCGCTCCTGCTCGCGCTCCTCGTTCCCTTCGCCGTCCGTGCGCAGGCCGCCCGCTCGACCGCTTCCGTGCCGCGCCTCGAGGCCACGGTCACCGTTGATGGCGTGCTCGACGAGCCCGTGTGGGGCAAGGCTGTTCGTCTCGACGGCTTTCACCAGTATATGCCGTCTGACAGCCGCCCGGCCCAAGAGCGCACCGAGGTGCTGGTGTGGTACGCGCCGGACGCGCTGGTGGTCGGCATTCGGGCCTTTACGGCCGATGTGGCGTCGTTGCGCGCCACGCGCGCCGATCGCGACAAGATCAACAACGACGACCGCGTGATCCTGTACCTCGACACGTTCAACGACCGTCGCCGCGCGTTCATGTTTGGCGTCAACGCGCTGGGCGTGCAGCTGGATGGCGTGCGCACCGAAGGTGCCGTGAGCGCGGCGAACATGTTCGGCGGGAGCATCGACTACAATCCCGACTTTTTCTATGAATCGCGCGGCCGGCTGACGGCGCTGGGCTACGAGGTGGAACTGCGCATTCCGTTCAAGAGCCTGCGGCTGCCGGGCACTGGGGCACAGTCCTGGGGATTCAACGTGCACCGGTTTTCGGTGGCGAGCGGCTACGAGGACACGTGGACCGATGTCCGGCGCGCGGGGGCGAGCTTCATCGCGCAGGGGGGCACCCTCACCGGGTTCTCCGATCTCCAGCGCGGGGTTGTCACCGAGGTGCAGCCCTTCGTCACATCGGCCACGGCGGGTGCAACCGGCGCCTCCGGCGGATTCGATCGCGCACCGTTGACCACCACGGCTGGCGCGAATGTGCGGCTCGGGTTCACGCAGTTTTCGCTGGACGCGGCGGTCAATCCCGACTTCAGCCAGGTGGAAAGCGACGCTGGCCTGGTGACGGTCAATGAGCGGTTTTCGCTCTACGTGCCCGAAAAGCGGCCCTTCTTCCTGGAAGGCATCGAGCTCTTTGCGACGCCGAACCAGCTGGTGTACACGCGCCAGCTCGTCGATCCGTCGGTGGGCGGCAAGGTGACGGGCAAGGCGGGCGCGTACAGCGTGGCGCTGCTCAGCGCGCTCGACCACCAGGCCGCCGGCAACGCGCAGTTCCAGATCGGGCGCGTGCGGCGTGACCTGGGCGGCGCATCCAATGCGGGGCTGACGGTCACCGACAAGGAACGCGACGGGTCGTACAACCGTGTGGCGGCGGCAGACGTCCGATGGGTGTACCGGAAGCTCTATTACATCGAAGCCCAGCTCGGCACGGCCGCCACGCGTGACGGGTCGGGCGCGACGCAACAGGGCACCATCTGGAAGCTGGAAAATGACCGCACGGGGCGGCACTGGGGATACAACTTCCAGTGGATCGACATCGGGCGCGAGTTCCAGAGCCAGGCGGGCTTTGTGCCGCGCACCGACGTGACGACGATGCACTGGTTCAACCGCCTCTCCTGGTACGGAGCGCCGGGAGCTCGGCTCGAGAGCATCACGACCTTCTTCGGCCCGACGCGTGCCTGGCGATCGGCCGGGGCGGCCTCGAGTGCCCCGCTCGAGGGCAAGGACAACGCCACCCTGATGCTGCGCCTGCGCGGTGGCTGGAACGTGACCAGCGAGGCCGGGCGGTTGTTCTACTTCGTCGATCCCGCGGCGTATGGACGCTACTCCGTCCGTTCCGGCGCCGCGTCTGTGCCATACCGGCCGTCCGCCTGGCAGTCCGGGCTCGCGGATCTCAGGCTCACGGTCTCTACGCCGGTGCTCCAGCGCGTGAATGGCTCGGTCACCGTGCAGCGTACGCGGGCACCGATCTTCGCCGAAGGCTCGCGCGGCAGCGACCTCCGCCTGTCGGGCACTCTGACGCTGCGTCCGACGGCGGCGTCGCGGGTGGAGGGGACGCTGGCGTCGTCGCACATCACCCGGGCGCGCGACGGCTCGCAGTACGCGCAGACCGTCATTCCCCGGGTGAAGGTGGAGTATCAACTGAGCCGCTCCACCTTTGTGCGCGTCGTGAGCGAGTACCGTTCGGAGGAACGTGACGCGTTGCGCGCCGACGGTGACGGCAGCGTGCTGACCGTCAACGGCGCGGCGAGCACGGCCATGGAGTCGGGCCGGCTGCGGGTGGACTGGCTGGCGTCGTACCAGCCAACGCCCGGTACCGTGGCGTTCCTGGGGTACGGCTCGGGGCTGGATGCCGATCGCGCCTCCGACTGGTCCTCGCTGCGCCGGCACGACGACGCCTTCTTCGTGAAGCTGGCGTATCAGTTCAGGCGGTGATCCGGGCGTCCCCTGCGTGATCGGTGCATTGCCAGCTGAGTCCGGTTCTTTCAACGCGGGCTGAGTCCGGTTCTTTCAACGCGGAGACCGGAGGGCCACGGAGGGCCACAGAGTACGGCCACTGCTTTTCCTGGGGGCTTGTGCGGACGGTACTGTC
>CANNKR010000166.1 GCA_947504615.1 Gemmatimonadota bacterium
CGTCGTACTCGCTCGCATGCTCCGCGTTGCCGACCATCATCCGCGTCAACTGCTCGACCGCGCTCGCCTCGAGCTGCGGGAGCAGTGATTCGCCCTCGCGGATGGTCGGCAGGAACTCGCGGGCGCGCAGATTCGCAAAGCGGACCTCGGCGGTCTGCGCATCGATGACGACCACGCCGATGGGCGCGAGCGTGACCAGCGAGGCGGTGCGCTGGCGTTCCTCCACCAGCTTGCGGAACCTGCCCAGCCGGCAGACCGTCGCCACGCGCGCCCGCAGTTCGATGCGGTCCACCGGCTTGGTCAGGAAGTCGTCGACGCCCGCCTCCAGCGCCGCGAGCCGCTCATCGCGCCCGGTGGCCGCCGTGATCATCAGGATGGGGATCTCGCACAGCCGCGCATCGGCGCGAACCATCCGCGCGAACGTCACGCCGTCGATGTCCGGCATCATCAGGTCCAGCAGGATGACGTCGGGCAGGAGCGCCTCGAGCGTCGCCCACGCCTCCGTCGCCGAGGCGCACTCGGTCACCAGCGCGCCCAGCGGGGCAATGGCCGAGGCGGCGACCAGGCGGCTGGGGCCGTGATCGTCGATGATCAGGACGACGGGACGGTGCGTGCCGACCGTCGCGGCGTCCGGGGTGGTGGGGGCCGGCGTCGCCGGCAGGCTCAATCGTCGTCCTCGGGCAGCAGGCCGCCGTCGGTCATCTGCTTCAGCTTGCGCCGCAGGGTTCGTGCATGCATGCCCAGCAGGGCGGCCGCCGCCGTGCGATTGTTGTGCGTGCGATCGAGCGCGCGCAGGATCAGCTGGCGCTCCGCCTCCGACACGTCGAGTCCGGGCAATATCAGAATTTCCGTTCCCACGGGCACCGAGGCCGGAATGCTGGCCGGCGCGGGGGCCTCGCGGGGCGCGAACGACGCTCCTGATGCGAGGCCGAGGTTGGCGCGCGACAGCTGGAAGTCCTGCGTGCGCAGCCGCGCCCCGTCGACGTGCACCACGGCACGCTCCACGGCATGCTGCAACTCACGCACGTTGCCGGGCCAGTCGAACGACTGCAGCAGCGCCAGCACGTCCGGCTGCACCGCGTCGAGTGTGCGACCCAGCCCCAAGGCGACGCGGGCGGCGAAGAACCGCGCAAGGTCGGGAATGTCTTCGCGCCGTTCGCGGAGCGGTGGCACGGTGATGCGCAGCACGTTCAGCCGGTAGTACAGGTCGGCACGGAACGTCCCTTCCTTGACGCTCTCTTCCAGGCGCCGGTTGGTGGTCGCCAGGACGCGCACGTCCACCTTCACCGGCGAACTGCCGCCCACCCGCTCGAACTCCTGCTCCTGCAGCACGCGCAGCAGCTTGGCCTGCAGGTCGATGCGCATCTCCGAGATTTCGTCGAGCAGGAGCGTGCCCCCGTCCGCGCGCTCAAAGGCGCCCTCGGAGCGCGCTCCCGCCCCCGTGAACGCTCCCCGCTCGTGACCGAAGAGCGTGCTCTCGATCAGTCCCTCGGGCAGTGCCGCGCAATTCACCGTGATGAACGGCTGGTCGGCGCGGTCGCTGAGGTCGCGCAATGCCCGGGCCACCAGCTCCTTGCCCGTCCCCGATTCACCCTCGATCAGCACCGTGGCACGCGTGCCGGCGACGCGCGAGATGGCGCGCATCATCTCCTGCCACGACGGGCCCGAGCCCACCAGGTACGATGCACTGCCGTCGAGCAACCGCGAACGTTTCTCGTCCGACACGTCACGCCGCGCGCGCTGGAACTCCAGGATGTCGCTGATGAGGCGCTGCAGTTCGGCCGGATCGGCGGGCTTGGTGAGGTAGTGTGCTGCACCCGCGTGAAGCGCCGTCACGGCATTCTCCACGCTGCCATATGCCGTCAACAGGATCACCGGCGTGTCGCGCCCTTCCTCGCGAATCATCCGCAGCAGGTCGAGGCCGCTGAGGCCGGGCATCTGCTGGTCGGTGAGCACGAGGTCGATGTCCTGTGAGCGCAGGATCGACAGCGCCGCGTACGCCGAGTCGGCGATGGTGGGCTCGAACCCCATCTCCCGCATCATCCCGTCGAGCGCGCGCCCCATCAGCGGATCGTCGTCCACGCACAGAATGCGGGCGGGGGCGTTCGGCATGAGCGGCGTGGCGGCAGAGGACATTTTGTCGGTCAAAGAGTACGCGAGTCACCAGCGAGGAACAAAACGGCGCTATCGCCGTCGCCTGTAAGTGTCGGCTCTGGCGTCCAGCATACTAAACATAGTGTTCGGCCCGCCCCTCTGCCTGTCGGCCCGGGGCTCCGCTCAGACGAGCGGCTCCGCGCTGTACCGGATGACCGGGATGATCCGCGGCGAGGTCTTTTTGCCCTTTGCCTCCGCGGCGAAGACAAACTGCCAGCCCAGCCGGACCTCGCACCGCGCGCAACGCGTCGCCCCTTCGGCAACCACCGCACTCATTGCCTTGCCGCTCAGTTCGACCGCTTTGCCGTCCTTGGCCGTGACTTTCACGACCAGCGCGGGGTCGAGCGGCGCCACCAGCGTCACGCGGAGCCGCCAGGACGTGTTGCTGCGAACCACCGGCGTGGACGTGGCGGTCACGATCGGCGCGCTGCCGCTGCTGGCGGTTTCTCCCTTGCGGTCGTTCTTGCTGTCGTTCTTGCGGTCGTTCTTGCCGTCGTTCTTGCCGTCGTTCTTGCTGTCGTTCTTGCTGTCGTTCTTGCTGTCGTTCTTGCTGTCGTTCTTGCTGTCGTTCTTGCCCTTGTCCTCGCCGTTCTCCTCACCGCCACTGGTCGGCCCGAACACGAGCGGCGCGTCACCGACGACGCCGGCCAGCCGTCCCTGCTGGATGCCGACGCTCGTGCGCACCGTCGCGGTTCGCACGGGCGTGGGCCCGGGCGTCCCTTGTTGAGCGCCAGTCCCGAAGGCGAACACCGCGAGGGTGGCGGTGGCGAACATCGGGCGCATCATGGCGTTGTCAGGGTGAGGGTGATGGGCATCGAATAGGTGCCGGGCTTGTCCGTGGCCCACGACAGCGCCGAGCTCCAGTACAACGTGGCCGACGAAGACGCCGTGGCGTTCCCCGACATCACGGTCGCCGCCGTCGTGGTCAGCGACGTGCCCGCTGCCCCCGAGGTCGTCGCCCACTTGATGTCGGTCACCGGCTTGAAGGCCCAGGCCAGCGTACCGGTGGCGCTCCACGTCGCCGCGTCGCCCTGGACGGTCACTGCCCAGCTGCGGTTTCCCTGCACGACCAGTGTCATCGACGATTCGGGCGTCTCGCCGGCCACGAACGCCGCTTCGTTGACCGTCAGCGCCACCGTGGTGGTTGAGGCCGTCAACGACAGGATCTTGGGATTGGTGTACGTGGACGCGTTGGGCGCGGCGATGGTGAAGTTGCACGTGCGCGCGGTGCTGCCGGTGCGGATCGTACTCGATGTGTTGCAGGTCGACTGCGCCTCCGCGGTCGTGGCGCACGCCACGATGCACGCGATGACGCACGCCACGAACGCCGTCCCTCGAGTCCGCGCGATCATGGCGCCTTCCGTGGGGCCGCAAAGCGCCCCGTCACCGACGCCGAGGATCCCTGCTTTTCAATCCAGTCGCCCTGCAGCGAGTCGCCGCGCAGCAGCGTGATGTGCTCGCGCACGCGCCCCCCGACGAGTGCGAGTTCGAAGTCGGCGCTTCCGATGGCCATCACGCTCCCCGATACGATGCCCGTCACCGCCGTGCGACGGCCGCTGGCATCACTCTCCACCGCGTCGAGCGAACCGGAAATGCCGCCGGACGACGAGACGCTCAGTTGAAGCACACCGTCGATCACCGTGCTCGTTGCGGTGGTCGCGGCGTGATACTGCCACGACCCCGCCATGCGCGCGTCCGTCACCCCCGTCCCGGTGGGGCCGCTGCATGCTGCGGTGACCGTAGCCAGCGCCGCGACGCATCCGCGCATGGTGCGCAGCAATCCCTGCATGCGCCCGCTCACTGCCTTGCTCCATGGTTGGCGCCCGGCGTTCCGCTCGGCGTGCCCGAACCACCCGCGCCGCCTGCTGCGCCACCCTGCATACGGATCGGACGGGCGCGCGAGACGAGCTCGACCGTGGCCGCCCGCGACGCGTTCGCCGTGATGTGCACCGTCACGGGCTCCACCCGCAGCGGTGCCTCGGCGCGGTCGCTCGCCGCCGACACCACATAGTCCCCCGCCGGCAACGCGTCGAAATGCGCGCGTCCGCCTTCGTCGGCGGTCACCATCCACTCCTTGCCTGCCGAGTCGCGCGCGCTCACGATGATGGCCGCGACGATGGTGTTGCGCTTGCCAAAGCCTTCTTCGCGGCGCACGTGCACGTCCAGGCGCGAGGTGGTGCGCACGGGCAAATCGTGGCTCCCGGCATGATCGGGGGGCCGCACCCGCTGACCCTCGGCCAGCGAACGCGCCTCGATGACGAGCGTGCCCGTCTCCACCGGCAGCGAGTAGCGCCCGGAACCGTCGGTGGTCGCGGTGTGTCCGCCCAGACGGACGGCCACGCCGGGCAGCCCCGGTTCGCCGCGATCCCGATGGCCGTCGTCGTTCAGGTCCAGGAAGACCACGCCCGAACGCTGCGAGAGTCGCGCGAACCCCGGGGCCTGCGACGTCCGCTCCAGGCGCAGGCTGTACGACGTATTTCCCGCGCCGGTCGACGAGGCCAGCAACGCCTCGCGCTGCACGCCGAGAAGCACCCGCAGTCCGGCCGGCAGCGCCACGCCAAGCACCGCGTGCGCCGACGACATGCCGGCTGTGCCCAGGTACATGCGCTGCGTGCCGCCATCGAGGGTGAGGGCGCGCCAGCCCGGGATGGGATGCACATCGGTCACCTGGATGTTCACCGACCCTTCCGACGCGAGTGCTGTCGATGCCGTGCGGAAACTGCCGCGCACGCTGATCGTTCCCATCGTGGAGGGGAGCGAGACACTGGTGCGCGCCAGCGATCGCGTGCCGTACTCGTGCACCAGTTGTCCGGCGAATCGGGCCTCGCGAATGGAGTGCTCCTCGCCGGCCTCGGCTTCCCAGCGCAGCGCACCCACGGTGAAGGCCATGCGCGCCGCGAACAGCTGTTCGGAATCGGCGCGTCGCGTCGGCCCTGCGCCGGTCTCGTAGCGAGTGAACGAGATCGTCATCCCCGCTTCGCCGCTGGCGCCGATCTGCCGACTGGGGGTAAACGACCCGCCGGTTGTCTTCAGTGCCGTGCCGTCGAAGGCATCATCGCTGGTGTACCAGGTCTGCCCCGCCGCCTGCCATCCGCCGCGCAGGTGCAGTTGCGACTCAAAGAACGCCCCGTCTCGGGCCATCGCAAACGCCGCCGCGCCGCCCGGCGCGTGAAAGACCCGCACCCGGCCGCGCGTGGAGGGACGATCCCACGACATGTCGGCGCCCATGCCAAGCCCGCGCCCTCCGGCAAAGCGGCGTTCCGCGACGTCCACGCCGAACGACGCCGTATGGCTTGGCGCCAGCCGCGCGCCAACGGTGAACGCATCCAGGCGGCGTCCGGTCGACTCGCTTTCGTCGAGCGTCGACGCGCCCAGTTGCACCGTGACGGGGGCGGGGCGCGACGTCCATTGCACCGCGCCCTGCGGGCCACCGGCCCCAAGGGCGCCGGCCTGTCGCGCCGCCGCAGCCACCACCTGCGCCCCACTGGTCGTACGCCAGTCGATCGCCACGCCGTCGCCCCCCATGCCCAGACCGCCGAGGTCCGGCAACCGGATGCCGACGCGCCCCACTTCGGCGCTGCCGTGCGTCCCCGAGAGCCGCAGCCGGCTGCCGCTCATCGGCGCGCCCAGCAGCGCCGCCGCGCGCAGCGCCAGCGGATCGTTCGACAATGGCGTGGCGAGCGCGGCGTCAATGCGCAGCGCGTCGGTCACCGGGCCTTGCAGCGCAAACGAGTACGCCTGCTGCAGCGCGCCGGTGGCGTCGCGGACGTTCGCAACGCCCATCACCATTTCCGGGCCCAGGTGAGACGCCGCACGAGTCGCACCGACTTCCACCAGCACCCCCGCGCCGTGCACCGCCGATGCATCGGTGGCCTGCAACGCCACCAGCCCGCTGCCGGCCGACAGCGTCACCGGGGGCCGTACCCGCGCCGTCACCGTCGCCTGTGAACCGGAGGCGAGCACCAGCAGGGGGACGCTGGTCAGCGAGGCTTCCCATCCAGACGGAGTGACGACCTTGAGCTGCAGCGTGTCGGTCGAGTTCCCGCGGTTCGCAATCGTAAAGGGCAGGAAGAGCACCTCGCCCGGTTGCGCGGTGCGCAGCGCGCGCGCCACCGCGACGTTGATCATCAGGCGCGGCGGCACCTGCACGCGGAGCGGGCGCTCAACCAGTGATGTCCCGTCGGTAAAACGCACGGTGCCCACCACCTGATCGCCGGCGGCGAGCGCATCGGTCAGTTGCACCGTGAGCATCAGCGCGCGCGAAGGAGCCGCCGTTCCCGCGGCGGCGCCCAGCAGGCGCGCGCCGGAAACCATCTGCACGGTGTAACGCCACGCGCGACCATCGAGGGCAGGGCTCTCCACCGTCATCACGCGCACCGCGGCCGAACGACGCGCGGACGTGGCGGCATCGGTGGGGGACTGCGCCCCGAGCACCGCGCCGATGGGCGCGATAACCGGCACGACGGCCGACGCGACCGCCGCACACGCGGCGAGCCCAGCGAGTACGCGAAGGCGGCGCATCAGCATCCCGAACCGCTGGCGGTGCCGGACACCTGAAAGCGAAGCCCAGTGCCGGCATAGCTCGTCGCCGTGTCCGTCCAGTTGAGCAGGATCTTCAGCGTGATGTTGCCGCTCGCGGTGGTGCTCGTGGTCCTCAGCGTGTGCGTGGCCACCGTCGCATTGGTGGTCGTCATCGCGGTATAACCGCCGGTCGTGGCCCACTGCAGGTCACTCACCGGCTTGCTGCCACCGAGGATCGAAGTGGAGGCTCTCACACCTACCAGCACCGTGTACGTGCAGCCGGCCCTGCCGCTGTTGAGCCTCAGGGTGTAGCCGATCGGGGTCGCCTGCACCATCGAACCGGCGGCGTAGTCGGCGAGCGTCGGGTTGGCCATCTGCGTGCTGGCGCCGGTCGTCGTGAGCGTGACCGTCTGCGCCGGCAGCGCGAGCGCGCTGGCGCAGAGGACACCGATCACGAGGAGGCACGCACGCGGGGACATCAGGGCACGTCCCACTCGACTTGCGCGGCCAAGACTTCCTCACCACCAAACTCGAGCATGGCCAGCACCACATAGCGGCCGGCGGCCAGCACGGGGAGTGCCACGCGCAACCGACGCGTGGCGCCGGGCAGCACGGGGAACTCGGCAATCGGGATGCGCGCCGCCACGGTGTTGTCGGGACGGCGCACTTCGATCTCACCCGAGGTCAATGACTGCCGCGTGCCCGGGTTGTGATAGACGATCTCCATCGAGTCGGCGCGTGTCGCGCCCGAACCCGGCGCGCC
>CANNKR010000167.1 GCA_947504615.1 Gemmatimonadota bacterium
GACGACCAATGCGGGAACGACCTATCGCGCCGTCTTTGAGAACGAGCACGTCTCGTCGGGCGGCATGCTTGCCATCGCGCCGTCAGACACAAACACCGTGTACCATGGCACGGGCGAGCCGAATTCGCGCAACTCGATCTCGCCCGGCGCCGGCATGTGGAAGACCACCAACGGTGGCCGCACGTGGGAGTTCATCGGCCTCAGGGAAACGCAGCACATCGGCCGCGTGGTCGTCGATCCGTCCAACAAGGACATCGTCTACGTCGCGGCCCTCGGCGCCGCCTGGGCCACCAACAAGGAACGCGGCCTGTACAAGACCGTCGACGGTGGCAAGACCTGGCAGCTGAAGAAGTTCATCAACGACAGCACGGGGTTTGTGGACGTCGCACTCGACCCGCGGGATTCCAAGGTCGTCTGGGCAGCCAGCTACCAGCGCCTGCGCGGCCCGTACTTCCAGTACTCGGGCGGCAAGGGCTCCGGACTGTGGAAGAGCACCGATGCCGGCGAGACCTGGACGGAGGTGAAGGGCGGTGGCTTCCCCGAGACCACCAAGGGACGCATCGGCATCGCCATCGCCGCGTCGAATGCCGACGTGATGTACCTGATGATGGAGGCCGACACGGCCGCGAACCCGAAGAAGGACCCCAAGGTGAAGGCGCAGAAGTCGCCCAATGGGCTGTATCGCTCGGCGGACGGCGGCAAGACGTGGACCAAGACGAGCGATGACAACGTGCGCCCGTTCTACTACTCCCAGGTGCGCGTCGCGCCCAATAACCCCGATCGTGTGTTCTGGTCGTCCACGCCGGTGAAGTACAGCAATGACGGCGGCAAGACGGCGGGCAACGCGACGGTCGGCATCCACGTCGATCATCACGCCATGTGGATTGACCCCAAGGATCCCAGCCACATCGTCGTCGGCAACGACGGCGGCGTGTCGCAGACGTGGGACAATGGCGGCAACTGGGACGGCACCAACCAGCTCCCCATCGGCCAGTACTACAACGTGTCGTTCGACAACGCCATCCCGTACAACGTGTGCGGTGGCGCGCAGGACAACGGCTCGTGGTGCGGCCCGTCGCGCCGCAAGCAGGGAATGATCACCAATTCGATGTGGTTCACGTTCAACGGCGGCGACGGTTTCGTGACGGCGCAGGACCCGACGAACCCCGACATCATCTACGGCGAGTCGCAGGGCGGCAACATCGGCCGCTACAAGGTGTCCACCGGGGAGCGCACCGCGCTCGTGAAGCCGGCGTGGCGGCCGCGCTACATGCAGTGGGAAGATTCCATCCTCGTCGACCGGCCCGACACCACCAAGCCGATGACCAAGGAGCAGGCCAAGCGACAGGCCGCGCTGCACGCCGCGCAGAAGAAGGACTCCATCGAGACCGACATTCGCTGGAACTGGAACACGCCGTTCTTCATCTCGCCGCACAACGCATCGGTGCTGTATTTCGGCGCCAACCGCGTGCTGAAGTCCACCAAGCAGGGCGACGACATGTTCTTCATCTCGCCCGAGCTCTCGTATGCCGACACGATGAAGATCCGCGTGTCCACCAGGACCACCGGCGGCATCACCATCGACGCCACCGGCGCCGAGACCTTCGGCACCATCGTGTCGCTCAACGAGTCGCCGCTGCGCCCGGGCATCCTGTATGCCGGCACCGATGACGGCCGGCTCTGGTCGTCGTCGAATGACGGCGGCTCGTGGACCGAGCACACCGCCAACGTGAAGAGCGTCCCGGCTGGCACGTATGTGTCGCGCATCGAGCCGTCGCACTTCGACTCGCTCACGTTCTATGTGACGTACGACAATCATCGCCGCGGCGATCTGGCGCCGTACGTTGTCATGACCAGGGATGGCGGCAAGTCCTTTGCCTCCATCACCAGCAACCTGCCGACGGGTGGCCCGGACTTCGCGTACGTCATTCGCGAGGACCTCAAGAACAGGAACCTCCTCTTCGTCGGCACGGACGTGGGCGCCTATGCGTCGCTCGACCAGGGCAAGTCGTGGCAGAAGTTCATGACGGGCCTGCCCACGGTGCCGGTGATGGACCTTGCCATTCATCCGCGCGACGGCGAGCTGATTGCCGCCACGCACGGCCGCTCGTTCTGGATCGTCGACATCAGCGCCCTGCAGCAGATCGATGCCGCAGTGGTGGCCAAGGCGGCCCATCTGTTCAAGCCGCGCACGGCGTTCCAGTGGGGCGAGAAGCCCTACAACGGCGAGTCGGTTGGCCAGAAGCTGTTCCAGGTGGGGAGTCCCACCTACGGGGCCGAGATCACGTACAAGCTCGCAAGCGCCAATCCGGGGCAGGTGCGCATCGTCATTCAGGACGCCTCGGGGGACACGCTGCGCACGCTGATGGGCCCGGGCTCGGCCGGCATCAATCGCATGACGTGGGACTTCCGCGGCAAGGCCCCGCCGTCGCCCAAGCTGTCGCCGGCTGAACTGCGCGACTCGACCAACAACGTGCGCAGGATCATCGCCGCGCTCGATTCGATCGAGAAGGAAGGCACGATGCCCAAGCCGATGCTCGATCGTGTGCGGACGGGACTCACCGGTGGGCCCGATGCCATGCAAGCAATGATCACCCAGTTCGGCGCCTTTGGTGGCGGCGGTGGTGGCTTCGGCGCGCAGGCCGGTCGTTGGCAGGATCGTCCAGGCGAAACCCCGGCCGGTGCCGGTGGTGGTGGACGCGGCCAGGGTGGTGGTGCGGGTGGCCCGCCGGGAGCGGGCGCTGTGCCTGACCAGCAACAGCTCATGAGCGTGCTGGGCGCGGTTGCTGGCGGTCGCGGCGCAGGCGGACTCGGCGCGCTCTTCGGCGGCGGTGGCCGTCGTGGTGGCGGCGGCGCGCCGCTGGTTGGCACCGGTGATTACCTGGTGTCGATCACAATTGGTGGTCAGACCATGAAGCAGGTGCTGCGCGTCGAGCGCGTGAGTGGCGGTGCGGGCGGCGGGTTCCCGTTCAACGAGGACCGCGAGCCGTAACAGTTCTTCCTGCACACCACGAAGGCGCGAGGGGATGAAGAGGGGCTCGGCGGAAGTGTTCTCCGCCGAGCCCCCTTTTCACGTCTATCGTACTCTGTCGTACTCTGTGGTACTCAGTATCTAAGATACTGCACGTACTTCACCACCAGCCCAGCCCGCGACGGCTGCCCCCACGGAATGGACCCGCTGTCCAGGTTCGTCGGCCACCCGCTGTTCAACACCACGTACAGGTCCGACCCCGGGGTGCGCGTCCAGCGCACGCGCGCATTCAGCGCCGCCCGGTTGGACTCGTTGTTCCACTGCGCAAAGAGTGTCGTGTTCAGCCGCGGTGTCACCGCATAGTCCACACGCGCGGTCACGGCGCGCGCCGTGAAGTGCGAGGTCGCCGACCGTCCTTCAGTCAGGTCGTAGCCCACCGCCAAGAGCAGGTGCGGCTGAACGCGCCCCTGCAACTCCACTTCATAGTTTTCGCCTTCGCCGTCGTAGTATTGCCCGAAGCTGGCCTGGGCATTCAGTTGCAGGGCGCGCCGCGACGACCCCTCGTACGAGACTTCCCACCGATCAAACCAATAGGTGCCGGGCTGAATGACCGTCCCTTCGAAGATCTCGAAGGATTCCAGCGGAACATCACCCTCGCGTGAAAATTGCAGTTGCACCTCGTCGCCCGAATTGAAGTTCACGCCGAATGGCGTGACTGCGAAGCTGGCGTGGCTCAGGCCGCCGCTGAGCCGCTGCACGTAGTCGTAGTTCAGCAGGTTGAATTCCAGCTGGCGCACGTACGGGATATTCGGGCGCGGCGTGATCCGCATCTGTCCCGCCCAGCGCCAGATGCCGTCATCCTGCACGAAGCCGAGCGCGGGATTGAACCCCTCCTCCACCCGCTCAAACCGCGTTGAGAGATCGGCGATGTCGTTGGGAAAATCGACGAAGATTCGTGAGTAGTTCGGCGCCCCGCCCGTACTATCGTGGGTCCACGCGGTGGAAGCGACAAAGACGAGGTTCTGTCCCTTGATGATGAACGGCAAGTTGGCGTCAACTCCGGCAGCGGTGCTCACGTCGTTCGCATGCTCGTCGCGACCGGTAAACATCGCTCCCAGGTAGCCCCGGCCCAGCAGGTCGCGCCGCACGCGCAACACCACGTCGGTGGTGGCATTATCACCGCCGGTGCGCGCCGCAATTACGCCCACTTGCTGGGGGCCAATGCGTCCCGACAGCCGCGCGCCGGCCAGCAGCGGAATGGCGGTGCCGTCGCTGGCCAACCCGATGCGACGGCTGTAGAAGAGCTGCGTCTCCTCTTTGCGGCCGAAGTCGAAGATTCCCGCTCCCTCGGTGAAGAACGGGCGGCGCTCTGGCAGGAACAGCGGAAAGCGCGTGAAGTTGATCACCTGCCGGTCCACCTCGGCTTGCGAGAAGTCCGCGTTGGTGGTGAGGTCGAGCGTGAGTTCACGCGACGGCGCGAATTTGGCGTCCACGCCAAAGGCGCCCTTGAGCCCGGCGCTGCCCGCCGTCTCGAAGGTTCCGTCGGCCTCGTAGTTGCGCGGCGTACCCGTGCCCGTCACCGACGCGTACGGGCGCAACTCGGCGGTTGCACGCGGCGGAAGATCCGTGAACCCCTCCACCGCGCCGGCGCGCTCGAGAAAGAGGATGCCCTCGGTGCGCCGCCATCCCTTCCACAGCACCTCTTCGTTCTTGCGGCGGATGGTGCGCAGGAGGTTGAGGTCCCACGCCGTATTGCCGGCGCGGTACCGCAGGGTCTGCCACGGGATGAACAGCTCGGCCACCCAGCCGTCGCTGGTGATCTGCGCTCGGGCATCCCAGACGGCGTCCCAGTTCATGTTCATGTTCTCGAACGACGTCACCTCGGCGTCGCTGATCGCGCCGTTGGGGTTGACGGCGAACACGAACCCTGTGCGCTTGTCCTGCAACGGCGACAGCATCACCGAGAGGGCGTCGTCCGTGTCGAACTCGGTATCGCGCCGCAACTGCGCGTGCAGGATCCGCTGGGGTTCGCGGTCGTAGGCGTGAATGCCGATCCACAGTCCCTCGCCCGTCGAGAGAAAGCGCACCACCGTGCGCTCGGTGGCGGCCGCGCCCTCCACCGGGTCGCTCTGGCGGAAATCGTCAATGCTGTCGGCGCGCTGCCACGCCGGCTCGGTCAGCCGCGCATCAAGCGTCAGATGATCGCGGGTGGCGTGCACGCGCGGCGACTGAGCGAACGCTACGTTCACGAGACAAAACAACATGGGGGCGAGCAGGCGCGTGCAAATCATGCTAAAAACTACGCACGACGGCCCGCAGTGTTGCACGGGCCGCCCGGTTCTTTCGTGCTTTTCCTTTGTCCTTCGTGTTTTCCGGAACTGCGTGTGGGTTATCGCCTGACGGCAAGCCGAACCGTTCCCGACGCCTGTCCCGCCCGATCGATGGCCGTCACGACCAGGCGATCCGGCAGCATCCCCTCACCGTTCGGCACGATCTCTTCGTCACACGCGCAGGTCGCCACCAACCGGCTTCCCCACACACCCCCGGTTCGCGTCTGCACCAGAAACCAGCGCGCCACCTGCTTGGGAGGCATCGTCATCGTCATGGTCAATCCACCCGATGCCGCGTTCTTTTTCAGGCGCACCGCCGGCAGCGACGGCAACCCCTTGGCCATCCACGGCGAGGCGGGCACCAGCGCCACATCGCGGTAGACACGCTCCGCCAGGCGTGATGCGACGCTCCCCTGATCCGTCAGGAATGCCTTCATCGAGAAATGCACGACTCCGGTGGCACGCGGGTTGGCGCGCGTGCTGTCCACCTGCGCCACGATCTCGTCGGCCACCCACGGGTTGCTCGGGGTCAGCCCGTTACCGGCCGGCGTCCCCGCCGTCACGCGACTCGTGTACAGCCCCGGCCACAGGTGGCGCCCCACCGCATTCTGCTCCGCCCACCACTGCAGCAGAACCGGGTAACTCTGCTCCACCTTGCCGATGGGCCAGTAGAGCTGGGGCGTGAAGTAGTCGACCCACCCGTTCTCCAGCCAGAGCTTTGAGTCGGCGTAGAGTTGTTCGTAGGCGTCAAATCCCTTGATCTGCTCGGGATTGCCAGGCCGCCAGATGCCGAAGGGCGAGATGCCGAACTTCACCCACGGCTTGGCGAGGTGAATCTTGTCGTACAACTGGTGCACGAGCACGTTGACGTTTTCGCGGCGCCAGTCGTCGCGCGACAGCTTCCCCTTCGCCTTCACGTATTTCTTCCAGCTGCGGTCGTCCAGGAACTCCGTGGTGCCGCGCGTGGTCTTTTCCTTGTACGGATAGAAGTAGTCGTCCAGGTGCACGCCGTCGATGTCGTAGCGCGTCACGACGTCGAGCACCACGCGCATCGTGCGCGCGCGCACCGCACTCTCGCCGGGATCCATCCACAACTGCGTCCCGTATTTCTTGACCAGCGCCGGTGACGTCCTGGCAATGTGGCGCTTGGACAACGCCCCTTTTGCACTGGGGTGCCGCGCCCGGTACGGATTGAACCACGCGTGCAACTCAAGCCCGCGCCGGTGCGCCTCTTCCACCGCGAACGCCAACGGATCCCACGCGGGCACTGGCGCACGCCCCTGCGTGCCGGTGAGGTACTCCGACCACGGCTCGATGCTGCTCTTGTACAGCGCATCGGCCGCGGGTCGCACCTGCAGGATCACGGCATTCAGATGCTCGGTCTGTGCGCGGTCCAGCAACGCCAGCAGTTCTGCCTTCTGGTCGGCCGTGGGCAGCCCAGGCTTCGACGGCCAGTCGATGTTCGATACCGATGCCACCCACACGCCCCGGAACTCGCGGCGCATTGACGGTGCGTCACAGGTGGTGTCGGCGCCATCACAGGGCACCGCCACCGCGGGTGGCGCCGGCAGCGCGCGCCGCGGGCTTGGCGTCTGCGCCGCGAGCGGCAGCGCCAGGAAGAACCCAACCAAAGCTGTTGTTCGCATGCTCAAAGATAGCGCCGCCATCTGTCTCCTCGTATGGCCTACGGCGTAGAGCGTAAAGCTTAAAGCTTCTTTTCCCATCGCAACCACGGCACGAACGCCGCCACCTCCCCCTGGTACCGCACGTACTCCTCCCCCTTCGACTTCAACGATTGCTGTTCCGTCAACGGGATCCCCGTCACCCGCAACAGGAAGTACAGCATCAGCGCCGGCGCGCTCCACGACACCCATCCCCACGGCGCCCCCGTGGCCATCAGGGCAAACGCACACCAGACCAGCCACTCGAAGAAATAGTTGGGGTGCCGCGACACGCTCCACAACCCGTCGCGACACACGCGCCCCCGGTTGCCCGCGTCGCGCTTGAAGCGCGCAAGCTGCGCATCGGCCACGCTCTCGCCGGTCAACGACAGCGCCCACAACACCACGCCCGCGATTTCTGTGGCGCGTCCAAAGGGCGAGGCATCACGCGCCATGAGAAGGAACGGCACGC